>JACQGD010000064.1:0-920 GCA_016199685.1 Candidatus Saccharimonadota bacterium | reverse complement strand
GCTTGAGAACCATGACAAATCGCTTTCTGATTTGATTGGCCGACCCACGACATCTCTCAAAGACGGATTAAAAGCTTCTATCTAGATACTGCTCCTAGGATGACGCTCATGCTATACTAAGTGCATTATGAGTATCAAAAAACCAGTCATTGCTGTTGAGGGCGTGACAAAAAAGTTTCGGCGATTTGCTGCGGTCGAGGATGTATCGTTTGAAGTAGCTCCCGGCGAAGTCGTCGGCTTTGTCGGCGTCAATGGTGCAGGTAAGACGACGACGATTAACATGCTTCTTGGCTTTACTTCGCCTTCGAAGGGAAGTGTTGCTCTATTTGGCAATAAAGTAACGACAGCGCGTGCGTATCGCTCACATCAAACTGTCGGTTACGCTTCAGGCGAGAGGGAACTTCCTGGAAACCGCACTGGGCGGCAATATTTTGATTTTGTTTTAGCACAACATCGAGGCAGTCATGAGAAGCAGCTTACGGTGTTGATTGAGAAATTTAAACCGCAACTCAAGAAGAAGATTAAGACATTATCCCGAGGTAATAAGCAGAAGATTGCGCTCGTGGCTGCATTTGCAAGTAGTCCGGAACTTGTCATATTAGATGAACCGACAAGTGGTCTTGATCCTATTATGCAGCGTGTCTTCCTGGAGCTAATAGAGCGTGAACGAGTAAAGGGAACGACAATATTTATGTCATCACATTACTTGCAGGAAGTTGCAGAAGTGTGTACACGCGTACTCCTTATGAAGGATGGTAAGATCGTTGAAGATCTCTCGACACAACAGTTGGAAAAAGCAGCAGGTAAAGCGGTTCGCGTCGTCTCATCTGAGCCACTCGAAGCACCTGTGGAAAATGTGCGTGAATTTAAGCAGGTGCACGAATCTCTCGACTACATCACAACATTTGTATACAGCGGCT
>JACQGD010000063.1 GCA_016199685.1 Candidatus Saccharimonadota bacterium | reverse complement strand
GGGTATTGATAAGCAGGAGCTTGAACTGACGATTGCTGATGCGCTTGTTGGCGGCAAGCTCCTTCGTCATGTCGTACTTGCAACTGAACATAAGAATTTATACTTAGCTCCTTCCACGCCACATCTTGCAAATACAGAAGTTGAGATGGCAAATGTCCAACAGAAGTTTACTCGACTCAAGCAGGCGCTTGCCTCGAGCGAAGACTACGATATTATCATTATCGATAGTCCACCAAGTCTCAGTCTTTTAACGGTCAACGGTCTTATCGCAGCAAAATATGTACTCCTTCCTGTACAGGCAGAATTTTATGCACTCGAAGGCTTAGGTCAGCTCCTTGAGACTATGAAACTGGTACGGAAGAGTATGAACCCGACGCTCGACCTTATCGGTGTTCTTCCGACGATGATCGATAGCCGTACGACACTGAGTGGCCAGGTGTACGAAGAGATTAAGAAGCATTTCCCCGGTAAGGTGTTTGACCATACGATTCCACGAAATATTCGTCTTGCTGAAGCCCCAAGCCACGGACTTCCTGTGGGCGCGTACGATCGCTGGAGTAAGGGTGCGCGTGCATATAAAGCGGTGGCTAAAGAATTGCTAGAAAGGATTGGCTGATATGGCAACAAAAAAAGGACTAGGACGTGGATTCTCTTCACTTATTCCAACTGAACTGCTTGATGAGTCGTTTGATCCGACCGCGGCTCAAGACGAAAAAATGTCTGAACTTCGCCACATTAAGCTGACTGAGATTATTGCTGACCCAGATCAGCCACGTCGAACATTTGACGAAGCGGCACTTGAAGAGATTGCAGAATCGGTACGGCAGCACGGTATTTTGCAGCCGATCGTCGTTACTCCACACAAAGACGGATACCAGATTGTAGCTGGTGAGCGACGCTACCGTGCATCACAGCGAGCGGGTCTCGATAAGATTCCGGCACTCGTCCGTACGCTTAGTAATCAACATAAGCTCGAACTCTCTCTTATTGAAAATATCCAGCGACGTGACCTCAATGTACTTGAAACAGCGACCGCTTATTTAAAGCTCCGTGATCAATTTAATCTTTCGCTTGAAGAGATAGGGAAGCGGGTAGGGGGTAAGTCGATCAGTGCTGTGAGCAATACGCTTCGACTATTACGCTTGCCGGAATCTGTCCGGAAGGCATTAGCGGATGGGAAGCTTCGCGAAGGGCAGGCTCGGCCGCTCGTAAACTTAGATGAGCATCGTATCAATGAAGTGCTTCCTCAAATCCTTAAAGACGAATGGAGTGCTCGCAAAATTGAGCAGTATATTGTTGATCTCAAAAAGAGTGGTGCAGAAGAACCGACATCTACTAAGGTAAAAGCTCCTGTTATGACTCACGAGAAGCAAATAGAGCGTCTACAAAAGCGACTCAATACATCAATCGATATACGTACCAATGCAAAAGGCGCAGGTAGAATTGTTATCAGTTTCAAAAACGAAGAAGAGTTCGAACGTTTGCAAAAAGTACTTGAGAGCAAGTAGTAATTACATGCTAATCAAATAATCCGGATCGTTAAAAAGTCCGGATTTGTGTAAATGGGAAGACGCGTACTGCCACTGGCCCGATGACATCGTAAAAAGGAATTGTTCCGAGCCCATTTCGTGAATCGTATGAATAGTTATCCTGTCGGTGGTCGCCACTGACAAAGAGTTCGCCTTCGGGAACAACAGTATCAACGCTGCCGCTCGTTGGACTTCCAGGCTCGCCATGGTTTGCATCGTCAGGATTGAACCCTGTTGGGTGATCTCCATTAAATACAGTGTACTTACCATCTGCTAAGAGGACTCTTTCGCCAGGGAAGGCAATGACTCGTTTTACGATGTACTCTTCAATATTATTACCTGTATACTGCGGGTTTTTAAACACGATAACTTGTCCACGATTTGGTATGTAAGGCTTATTTTGCAACTGTGACCAAGTGACAGGTGTACGATTGACGATTAATCGATCACCAGTAAAAAGGGTCTTTTCCATGCTCGGACCTTCGACATTGAAGCTGCGGAATATATAATTATTAATAAGCACAGTGCCAATAAAGACGCAAATAGCAAAAATCAGGAGACTGACAATGTCTTTTAATAAGGGGTGTCGCTTAGAAAATGAAGCATCCATTCGTACTTACTATATATGACACTTAAAGAAACTCCTAGTGATTCAGCTAAAACAAAAGCAATTTGAGATTTCCTTATGCAAAGAAATTATGTATAGTAAGAGAAGTAATTTATGACACGGAAACAAAATAATTCGATAGACGGGTTTATTCCTCGTCGCGCTGGTGGGAAAATAGGTGAGCTGCATGACAGTAGTCATAACACCCCATCAGCTCCGACGCCGCCCACTCGCCGAGAGCTATATACAGCTGGCTCTACGGAAACACCTCAGCCTGTCGGCCGATCTCTTCGACGTTCAGAAATCGATGACTCATTAAAAGGTATCGATGCTCCTGTAGATGGAAAAGGGAAAAAGCGTAAAACTCCCGAACAACGTGCTCGTCGTAAAAAAATAATCAAGCGACTTGTACTTCTTTTTATCATCATCATCTTAGCTTGTGGCGGGTACTATGGAGTGAAAGCGCTTCTTGCAGGTAGTAACGTTCTTCAGGGTAATGTATTTGACCTTGTCCAACATACCCCATTAAAGATGGATAGTAATGGTCGAAGCAATGTCCTTATACTCGGAACTTCAGAAGACGATCCTGGACACGAAGGTGCAAACTTGACTGACTCAATGATGATTTTGAGCGTTGATCAGAACAAAAAGAATGTATATATGATCAGTATTCCTCGTGATCTTTATGTAAAGTACGGTCAAGCCTGTAATTCGGGATATGCTGGAAAAATTAACGAATATTACAACTGTGCACATGAAGGTGAAGGCGTTGAAGAAGATCGAAAAGCGCTGACAAAAGAAGCGGGCTTTGTCGGTGGGATATTTGGACTTGATATTCAATACGGGGTCAATGTCAATTACACAGTTATGCGTGATATGGTAAATGCCGTCGGTGGATCGATTACTGTCAATATCGAGAGTCGCAATCCTAATGGTCAAATGGATAGTAATTTTGATTGGAAGTGTGGTGTCGGTGATCGAAAAGTAAGTCGTGCAGAGGTGTTGCGACGATGTCCTCCAAGTGGTCACTTTATTGACTATCCGAATGGCCCAGCGGTACTTGATGCCGAGCATGCACTCTATTTAGCACAGGCTCGTGGTGATAAAGCGCCAACTTACGGGTTTGAGCAGTCTAATTTTGACCGTGAAAAGAATCAGCAAAAAATTATCAAGGCAATCCGCGAAAAGGCGGTGAGCGCCGGTGTACTTACCGATTTCGGCAAGGTGACTGCGCTTATTGATGCACTTGGAAATAACTTACGAACAACGTTTGAGACAAAAGAGTTTAGGACGCTTGTCGATCTTGCAAAGGATACAAAGAGCGAAGACATCAAGTCAATCAGTCTTATCGATGGCGATACTCCAGTCATGGGTACCGGTATGGTGAATGGTATGAGTGTTGTACGACCCGCCGCAGGTACCTATGAGTACAGTGAATTGCAGGCGCTCATAAAGAAGGATCTTTCAAGTGACCCAGTCCTTCGTGAAGGTGCGAGCGTCGTGGTGCTTAATGGATCAGGAATTCCAGGAGTCGCGCAGACCGAGGCAGATAAGCTAAAAGAACAAGGCTATACTATTGGAACGATCGCCAATGCACCGGCAGGTGAGTATGGACCGTATACGGTATACCAAATCGGAAGTGGTAATACGGGAACTGCAGCAAAACTAAAGAAGTTATATAACGTGACGATACAAAAAACCGCACCGCCAGTGGCAGTTGCAGAGGGTACAAAGTTTGTCGTCGTCGTTGGTTCGCAGCCGTCTGGAACCAGTAGCGCAAACTAAATTGTGCTATACTGAGGGAAGTTTATGGAATTTTTACGCTTAGCAAAACGCCGTTCACTGGTTAGTGAACTTGTCTACGTACTGCTCAATATTGGTCTTGCTGCCGCGCTGCTTGTCGTTGTGTGGGTTGTTGAGTCGCCAGTGCCTGCATTTGCACTTGTGCTTCTCAGTAAATGGCGAGTGCTCGCTGTCCGTCCACGGTATTGGCTTGCTCATGTTCAAGCAAACCTCGTTGATATCATTGTGAGCCTTGGACTCGTTGTGCTGCTTTATACGGCAGGGCACGGCGGTGTTGGTGATGGCATTGTGATTCAAATTATCCTTACACTCCTCTACATCGTGTGGCTACTTGTCTTGAAGCCTCGCACGAAACGGACATATGTTGTTGCCCAGGCTGCCGTAGCGCTCGTCATTGGAACGGTCGCGCTGTTTAGCCTTGCGTACGGATGGCCATCATCGCTCGTTGTACTTGCTATGTTTATCTTGGGTTACGCAACGGCACGTCATGTACTGAGCGCCTATTCGGACAGTAACCTTATGATGATGAGTCTCATATGGGGATTTGTAGTTGCGCAGATAGGGTGGCTCTCTTTCCACTGGTTAATCGCCTACGACATTCCTTTGGTTGACACGATCAAACTGCCTCAAGTGACAATTGTGGTTGTTGCATTGAGTTTTCTTGCTGAGCGTATCTATAGCTCATATGCAAAGCACGGCGCTGTACGAAGTGGGGATATCACACTTCCTGCACTGCTTTCTCTTGGAGTTGTTATTGTTATACTCGCGCTGTTCAACGGTGTTCGTACTGGCTCAATTTAAGCATTTATAAAGAATTTTGACGTAAAATAAATAGGAAAGGGAGACGGTATGAAAGAAGAAGCGACGAAAAAGACAGAACAGGCAGAGATTATAAAGAGTAAACCTCTAAATGAAGCGAGGCTTACCCCTCCATATAATCGAGGTCGTAGGCGAGGAAAATATATCGTTGCAACATTACTTATCGTATTTTTGTCTTTTGGGGCAGGAATTACAGGTGCATGGGTGATAAACCAGACGTCGTCTCAACCCACAGGGGTAGTCAGAAGTGGCGCGGATGGAAATGCAATCGTTACCGCTGAAGAACAAGGGATAGCGGGTGTCGCAAGTAAGGTTTCGCCAAGCGTTGTTTCTATCGTTACCCAAAGCGAGCGTCAGTCATATTACGGTAGTTCGCAGACACAGCAAGGTGCCGGACCAGGCATCATTGTTAGCGCTGATGGGTACGTTCTTACGAATAAGCATGTCGTTGATGGAAGTGACACGGTTTCAATTGTCACATCAGACGGAACGCCGTATGAGAATGTCCGTGTCGTCGGTACCGATCCTCTGAATGACGTCGCATTCCTAAAGATTAACGGCGCGACTAATCTCAAAGTTGCGGATCTAGGTGATTCAAGTTCTCTACGGATTGGACAAAGTGTCGTTGCTATCGGTAACGCGCTTGGACAGTATCAAAATACAGTCACAAGTGGTATCGTATCAGGTACTGGTCGCTCCGTAACAGCGAGTACGAGTGAAAGTGACAATAGATCAGAAACGCTTACGGATCTTGTGCAGACAGATGCTGCAATTAATCCAGGTAACTCGGGCGGTCCTCTCGTAAATCTTGCCGGTCAGGTGATTGGTATTAATACGGCAATTGCATCTGAAGCAAATGGTGTTGGTTTTAGTATCCCGATTAACGCTGTGAAGGGACTCCTCAAGGGTGTGCTTGCGAACGGAAAGGTAACTCGCGCTTATGTTGGCGTCAATTACATAACGATTACTCCTGATGTCGCCCAAGAGTTTAAGCTGTCAGTCAAAAAAGGTGCGTACGTCCACTCAAGTGGCAATGGGAGCCCTGTCGTCAGCGGAAGTCCTGCCGACAAAGCAGGCATTAAAGACGGTGATATTATCACTAAGGTCAATGATATCGAAGTGGGTGATAAAGGGAGTGTTGCAAGTCTTATAGCAGAGTATGCACCAAACGATACAGTGAAGCTTACTGTCCTTCGTGACGGTAAAACGGAAACACTTGATATCACGCTCGCAGCGTATACACAATAGTAGCTAATTAGCGCTTACATAACGAGACGATGAATCCACGCGTCTCGTTATGTGCTAGGCTGTATTGTTTAGCATACGATACGATTGCGTCATGCTGGCGAGGATCAGCCTCGAGATAGAGTGTGCCACCTTGGGTGAGCAATTGTGCTGACTGTATGATGAGTAGTTTTATAAGCGCAAGCCCGTCGTCATTTGCATAGAGTGCAATATCCGGTTCGGAATAGGTATCTCGTGAGACTTCCCAGTCGCGAGCTACGTAGGGAAGATTCGCGCATATGATATCTACTGGAAATCCGTATTGACGGAGTAAATCTCCCTGATGTAGTCTGATATCTGTGTTGACGGCTCGCGCATTCTGCTCAGCAACATTGAGTGCGTGTTTACTTATATCGGTAAGTGTTACAGTAAGTTCGGGAAGCTCTAATTTGAGCGTGATGCCGACACAGCCACTACCAGTACCGACATCTACAAGGTCTCGCTTGCGTGGCAATAATGATGTTTGATTGATCGATTCTTTCACCATGTCTATCATCGTCTCTGTCTCTGGTCGAGGTATAAGAGTCGCGGTCGACACCTTGAACCTACGACCGTAAAATTCCTTGTGTCCGATAATGTAGGCAACTGGTGTAAAATCGAGTCGCAAGTCGAGTCGAGCATTTGCAATTTCTCGAGTGCGAAGGTCAAGAATCTCATCTGTATGTGCATGAACATAGGTACGGGGTTTCTTGATGGTGTGCGCGAGGATAATCTCTGCATCGAGTCGCGCAGACTCAAGGCCAACGCCCTTTAAAAGAGCAGTGCTGTCACGTAGCCAGTCTGCTATTGTTACTTCAGGAATCATTGACTTTTTATCCATAGTATTCTATAAATATATCATATTTTTGAAGAATACGATACTATTCTTCATTAAGGAAGGTTTCCTGAATGAAGCTACTATTGAGAAGCGTTTGCAGCCGCAAGTTCGCGTTCGTACGACTGAAGATTTTCGATTAAATCATCGATTGAGCCGTTCATGGCAGCCGGAATCGCACTACGACTATATCCAATTCGATGATCGGTGATTCGGTCTTGTGGGAAGTTGTACGTACGAATTTTTTCGCTACGGTCACCACTTCCAATCAGACTTCGTCGTTCAGCGGCAAGTTTTGACTGCTCGGCATCGATTTTTTGTTGAAGCAAGCGAGAGCGAAGCACGCTCATGGCTTTTTCTTTGTTCTTGATCTGAGATTTCTCGTCTTGGTTCGTCACGACAAGCCCAGTAGGTAAGTGAGTGATACGTACGGCACTGTCAGTTGTATTGACGCTCTGGCCGCCATGACCGCCAGCTCGGTAGACATCGACTTTCAGGTCGCCCGCATTGATTTCGATATCAGTTTCCTCGGCTTCGGGGAGGACGGCGACGGTAACGGTACTTGTGTGAATTCGTCCCTGTGATTCAGTGGCGGGGACACGCTGTACGCGATGAACGCCAGATTCAAACTTGAGCCGTGCATACGGTGCATCGCCGCTAACTTTGAAGACGACTTCCTTGTACCCACCGGTATCGTTAGCGCTCTCGCTCATTAGTTCAGTACGGAGACTATTTGCTTCGCAGTAACGCAGATACATACGGTAAAGTTCCGCTGCAAAGAGGCTCGCTTCGTCGCCGCCAGCGCCAGCACGAATTTCGATGATAACGTTCTTTTCATCGTTTGGATCTTTTGGTGCAAGCATGATGAAAAGCTCTTCCTCGAGCTGCTCCAGCTGTTCAGTTGTCGAACTCACTTCCATTTTTGCCAGTTCAGCCAGCTCGTCGCCACCACCCATAAGATTCTTCGCCTCAGCTAACTGGCCTTCAAGTGTGAGGCGTAGCTGTGCCTTTGCAATGATTCCCTCAAGCTCAGTAAATCGCTTGTTCTTGCTACTGAAATTCGGGTCGTTAAACGCACCGGGCGAAGCAAGAAACTCGCCGAGTTGCTGTTTTTCGGTAGTGAGTTCATCAATATTGAGGCTTATTTTTGGCATAGTGTCATTAGTATATCAAAAAAGCCAAGAGATTTACAGAGGTAGGTGGGGCGGCTTACTTTTACTTTCTCGAGCACTACGAATACATCGATACAAGAGAAGAAGGACGCCTAGTATAAACATGATGAAAGCAGGGACGGCGATGAGTTCGAATCGAACGCGCGTAACATGACAAGCCAACACATTGCAGTACATCAACTTTTCGCCAAATAGCCATGTCCCGATAGTATCGGTGTTGAGAATATACCAAATTGGCACAACAATTATCGGGACGGTGATCATGAGTGCTGGAAGGCGAAACTGCTTCACTATCGTCTCTTATTTTTTATTGAGGTTTACGATGAGTAAAACAAGTCCAACAATAAAGCTAATTGGACCCAGCGCAACGGCGCCCGCGCCAACAATAAAGTGAAGGATCTTCAAGGTAACCCGTACAGGATTAGTCGATTCTTCGTCAAATAAATCAGCCTCGCCACCACTCGTCGGTTGTTGTGTAGTAGAGAACACTAACGCAATAATCGCATAGAGCAGGATTGCCAAAATAAGACTCACTGCCGGCCAAACCATCAGTATGAATGGCCAAATGATACCAGGACGTTTCCAAGTTTTTTTCGTCGGTACTATTTCTGTCGTTGTTGCCATTGTCGGGACTCCTTAGCAGACGTCGTTCCCGTCGATGCGTTCCCAGCCCGCACGCTTAGCTTCCTTGCGTGCTTCTGCTGCGGCAAACTTCGCCTTGAATCGATCAACACGACCTTCGGTGTCGATGATCTTCTCTTCACCAGTAAAGAACGGGTGAGATGCTGATGAGATATGGACTTTGACGAGTGGATACTCGTTGCCATCTTCCCATTTAATAGTGTCTTTGGTATCTGCTGTGCTTTGAGTTAAAAACGCAAAACCGGCCACATCGTCGCTAAATACGACTGGGCGATAGGTTGTTGGGTGTATACTGCTTTTCATATCTGAACCATTATAGCGGTTATCGAAGAAAATGTCAAAAGGGTCGGCATGGGGGTGAATTATGTGGTCTATAGCTATGATCCTAAGGTATTTTATGCTTATGCTATAGTAGTCGTAGGTATAATAAGCAACATGAAATCACACGAACATCTTAGTAAGATTTCCGAACGTGGCGGCGATGAGTATCGACAGCATGTCGAGGATAAATTGAGCGCGATTGAGGCTCGCGATCGTGGAAATAAAAAGCATGAAGCACTTGGAGACATCGAGCAGCCAGAAGCGGCTGAACTTCTCGATTTCATCGCACGGTGCAATATGGACGCTCATGCCGAGCTTGGCAATCTCGCGAGTAACGATGAGGTGTGGCAGCGCGCCATGGCAGTTGCAAGTGGTGAGATTACTCGCGCCTCCGAAGATGAGGCCAACTCTGCACTCACTAAAGAAATGATGAAAGGTCTTTTTGCGATGGGGCTTCTCAGCTCGCAGCTCGACACGATGGCCGCAGTGTACGCTAAAGAGAATTGCCCGCAGGTAATACGCGACTTTATTGAGAATGGGTCGAGTTATGTTCTTGAGCTGGCTGGCGAGGCGATAAACGAGAGTAAGGATTCGGGTCTTGTAGGTCTTGTTCAGGCAAGAGAAAGTAATACGGTGACGGGTATCCCCATTGGCTCGCAGGTAACGCAAGTATTATATGAGCGAAAAAAAGCTCGCGCGCAGGAGCACAAACAAGCGATTATCGCCAATGCCGAGCGCAATTCGCCGGAGCAAAACGACGCTGATCTTGCGGCGCTGATCGAACGTCAGGAGGACCGCACCAGGCGAGTCCATGCCGAGCATGACAATCCGGGTTCGGCCATCATCGATATCGACAATGATACTGAGGCTGTGCAGGGAAAACTGATTCTCCAAACTGGTAATTATTCAAACGAAGTCGCAAATAGCTATATTCGTATGTTGCGTGAAAAGAGCGATTATGAATCTTCACTGGCGAGTAACCCGTACACTGCTTCTCGCCGTAAGCGTGAAAAAGTGAGAGGACGCGATGCGCTTATGCAAGAACTTAGTATTATTCCAGTCGATCGTCTACAATCTATGTACTTTTCTGCCAAAGATAAAGAAGGCGGCGCACTTCGGTATATGGTACGTCAGGGGATAGAGGACTACAATGGAACTGGTGCACATGGGCATAACAAGCTTATCGAAAAGATATATAGCACCAAGGGGTATCATCTAGCAAATGATGAACGCGCACGTCGTGATCCCTTGCTCAAAAAGAAACTTGAGACACCACTTGGATACTTAGAGTTTGCAGTTCCTGTCGAACAGCCAACTGACAAAGCGGAATACGCCGAGTTTACCCAAGCGCTTCGTGATAACAGTGAGATATTATTTCGAAAGCTAGGCCTTCCCGAATCGGTCACCGATGGACTACGTCGTTCGATCAATGAAAAAACGATGATGAAGGGTCAAGACGGATTTACGGCTCGGGGTGAGGATCGATGCGTTGACTCAAGACAGTTGCGCAGAGAACTCAAGACTATCTTGGACGCCGTCGAGACAATCGGTGTCGACAATGTTACGAAATTAGCAGAGATATGTGGCATTATCAACATTCAAAACGATAGTCGAGAGCAGCTTGAGCGAATGGTGCAATTCGTCGATGGTGACCAAGAGTTGATTGATCATTTAGGCCGAGGTGACGTGACGGCCGTGTTGATCGATGCGACTGGTGATCACAATGGTGCAATGAAAGACGCTTCGAAAGATTTTGATAAGCCGAGCGGTCGATCGCTGTTTTTTGAGGTCAACTAGCCTTCAGACCTTTATCGTCATATGGCCAAACTACGCAGGACTGGAATTGCTCCATCGACGCTTATTATCGGTGTGCATGGATCTCCTGGAGCGATGCATTTTGGTGACGCGGCCGGGCGATTTGTTTTGACGAATGCCAATGGCGACGAACAGCGACAAAATTATGAGGCACTGGGAATTCCCCGGATGATTGTCGGAGAAGCGACGGGCCTAGGTCGGCTTGCGCAGGACTATTTGCAACCGAGTAAAGGCATCGACGATGACGAGTCGCAAGTAGGTCAGGTAAACATTATCTTGAAATCGTGTTCACAAGCAGTTCCGCGACCGGTTCGTCGAGTCGAATATGGTATTGGAACAGAACGCAATGAATCAATGGCTGAAGCATTGAGTCAAAAAATGGGGTCATCTGTGAATGTATTTGGTGCCGATGCAGTTGTGTCTTCGGGTCTCGGGCAAGATGAGCGCTCGCTTCAATACTACGATGAGGGTAAAAAAGCTGACGCACTCAAGCATACGACCGACGAGCGAGGAAATGTCGTCATCACTCGTCAAGAAACAGTCCCGCTCTACAGGGTGGATAGTGCACAATCGGAGGTTGCATAATGGAGCGTCATGAACAAATTAATATAACGACAGAAACTACCGAACTCGACTACTCCCAAGAAGCTGCACATGTTCAGCAGATGGCGTTATCATATCTTGAATCTTGGAAATTGCGGCTTCAAGAGAATCAGTCTCAAGAACTCCATGCGACGTATACGTCATTGCCTGACGCGGCTGGGCGTACCCGCGCCATTGCACTTAGTGTAGATGTAGATGGCGTTTGCACTGTGCAGCTCGGTAGGTACGATGTTGAGCCTCGTCATATTTACACTGGTTCATACACTATCGATAGAGATGGATCGCTGGTTACTTCCCAAGAAGAGGCTAATAGGGAAGTGTCCACCGATACCGATCCGGCGCAAGAATACTTCACGTGGTCAAACCTGCACGTTGCTCTTTTTGACTGCGACACACTCGCCCGACGAAACCATGAGTAGGATAACTATATATTACATAAGCATATTGACTTTGTTGCAATTTAATGTATAATTATTCATAACCACTAATTAAAAACAAACAATGAACCACAACTTTCAAAATTCATCGACAGATCTCGCGCAAAATATTGACCCATATCAAATGAGTCAGGTTGAACGTGACGCTCAAATTGAGATAGGAAGTCGCATCGCACAGGAGTCAGTCGGCACTGTCGCGCTCCATACGACAATGGATCTTGAGCCAGAAGAGCGACAGAATCTGATAAATACGGTTGCTGCGCGCGGTGAACAAGCAGGCGTGGCTCCTACCGGATTTGTCGACAGCAGTAAAAACGGATGGGGTGAATATGGAGATCGTGATTTTGCAAAAGAGTTCCAATCTCCAGCCTTCAACCAAGAAATAAGAAAGGTAGATAGTCTGGCTCGGGGTGAATTTGCAGCCTTTACTGACAACGAGAATGGCACATCGACAATTCACTACCAATACGGCGACAGATCATATAAAGATGATACTGGCCGACCAGGCAATTCTATTGACATGGTTTTTACGGTTTCCTCTGAAACGTCCAACGAGCTCAAAGAGCTACTCGATGTCAATCCAAGTCTTATAAACGAAGTCGTTCGCCAACAGTGGCTCTCGCTTGGATTAGCAGATGATCGCTTTAAGCGGTCGAGTTCCCCGTTTGCCGGGCATACCGAAAACTTTTCTCCAGATGCAAAAAAGCGCGTTTTAAACGTATACGATGCCAATAAGGACGGCACTTTTGAGGGCAAGACGATTAACTATTCTGATGCGCACTCTATCGCCGAAGCAAAGCAATCACTCGATCACTCAGCCGAAACCGAGCAATCAACGAATGAGGTGTATGACGTAAACACAAATCAAGCCGCCAAAGAAGCACGAGAGCTCGTTCGAAAAAAGCTTGAATCTGATGCTACGCCAGAAGCTGTGTACAACGCTGTAGTGAATATGGCGGAAGTTTTCTACAGACAATCACAGGAAGCTGAGACACTCGAACTCAATGCTGAGTTTCTTGCCTTAGTCGCTGGGTACGATATGGTAGCTTCTGAACTCCGTGATAAATACGGCGATGCTGTCCACGGGGAAGTAGCTGAAGAAACGCCGAACGCTACTCCAAATACCATAGCAGTTGCGTCCGAGACATGATGAAGCGATGGCAAGAAATGGGCGCAAGTCCCGATCTTATGTTGAATTTACTTGCAAATGAAATAGATACAGTTGATAAAGAGATCGATAGAGATGAAGATATGAGTCCAGATGATTTTATGGCAATCGTCGACAAACGGGAGGCTGCACGTGATGCATACAAGAGTGTTATTGCAAGTGAAAAAACGAGCGAGGGTGTAGAAGCTGTGAAGTCTCGCTACGAATCAGAGATGCGTACTTATGTCGATGCTGCGGCTCGATACGGTGTTCCGATCAATGAAATCACATTTCCTATGATCGATGCAGAAGAGAATGACCGAGCGCTCAATATGGCCGCAAATCAGCTATGGCTTATTCAGGAAGTACTTGAACAATCAGAGGACGAATTTAGTAAAGAAGAAATTGCCACGTTACTCAAATCGGCGAAAGACCAGCTTGCGACGCGCTGATTGACCACAGGTCGCCGATCTGTTACAATAGTGCGGTAACAATTATTAACGACACAACCGTTCATATACTCCTGAATACTCGGGATGAACGGTGAGGAAAAAGGAGTAATATCATGGCCGTAAAGGTTGATATTAAAGAGCTGCTCGAAGCTGGTGTTCATTTCGGACACAAAACGAGCCGTTGGCACCCAAAGATGGCGCCATACATTCATAGCAAACGCCAAGAGAGTCACATTATTGATCTCGTAAAGACTGTTGATGGTCTCGAGGCTGCACTTCCAGTGATCACA
>JACQGD010000062.1 GCA_016199685.1 Candidatus Saccharimonadota bacterium | reverse complement strand
AACACAATGACAAGTAAAGATGAACAGCGTGTATACGAGACGGGTCTTTCAAAAGTGAAATTCAGTGATTTCAAGCAAGGTGAGCGCACCTCGACTGTTGCACTCGAAGCGATCGGCCAAATAGGTCCAAAGATCAATGATGACAAAATCAAAGAAGATGCGAAGGGTAAGCGCTACGGAGAAATCCAAGCAGACCTCAAGGCAATTGATGGTATCAACGATGCAGATGTTAAATTTTCACCATTCTGGGTGAGTACAGTGCCAAACGACAATAATAAAATAAAAATTGAATTCAAGCTAAAAAATGGGGCAGAAAACTAAGTCTTTCCTTGCACTCGATGTCGGTGAAAAACGTATCGGCGTCGCAACAGCTACGGATTCAATCCGAATAGCGATTCCTTTGACGACGCTAATTGTCGATGGATCAGAAGTGCAGCAAATAGCAAAAATTGTGGCACAGGAGAAAACCGATACGATCGTCGTGGGATATCCACGCAATCAATCAGGTGAAGCGACTGCTCAGACGGTCTATGCTGAGGCGTTTGCATCGCAGCTCGAAGGCTTAGCTGACGCAATATATTTTCAGGACGAATCTCTTACGAGTGTGTTAGCAGAAGATCAGCTAAAAGGTGATAAGCGGCCGTACACAAAGGCCGATATCGATATGCGTGCCGCGACATTAATATTACAAGATTATCTGGAGGCGTTATAATGCAACCGAACAATAACCAACCTCGAGATACCGGGCCTTCTGGGCCTGTCATTGTGGCGGCTGCGGGAGCTGTATGGTGGTATCAGCAACAACTCCTTCCGGTCTCTCCAGGTACAACAAACCATGTACGCCTAACTATTGAGGCGGGTACCTCTCCGAACGCCATTGGTGAACAGCTAAAGGCCGAAGGTTTAATTCGCAGCAAGACGGCATTTTCGGTTTATACGAAGCTTTCAAGTACCGAAAGTACGCTCAAGGCTGGTATTTATAACCTTGCACCGAGCGAATCGATGCAGGAAATCGTTGACCATCTCGTGAGCGGCAAGCAAGATACATTCTCAATGACATTTTTACCCGGTGACACACTCGCAAATAATCGTAAGAAGTTAATTGATGTCGGCTATAGTGCTGATGAAGTCGATGCTGCGCTCTCAAAAACCTATTCGAGACCACTTTTTGCCGGAAAACCCGCAAGTGCAGATCTTGAAGGCTATATTTATGGAGAGACATATGAGTTTGATTCGGCGGCAGGGGTCGAGGCGATTTTAAATAGAACCTTCGACGAGTATGAGAAGGCGATTACTCAAAATGATCTTGTCAACGGATTTAAAAAGCAAGGCTTAACTCTCTATGAGGGTATTACGCTTGCATCGATTATACAGCGCGAGGTACGAGGCGATGAAGACGAGCGTCAGGTCGCGAAGGTTTTCCTAAACCGACTTGAGCTCAATATGTCGCTCGGTTCCGATGTCACGTATCAGTACGCGGCTAAGAAGATGGGTGTTGATCCGACGCCACTACTCGAATCTCCCTATAATACACGCAAGTACACGGGACTGCCTCCAGGCCCAATATCAGCCCCTGGTATCGGTGCGCTCAAAGCTGTAGCGAATCCGGGCAACAACAATTACCTATTCTTCCTGAGTGGTGATGATGATGTGACTTATTTTGCGACAACAGATGCTGAGCACCAAAGAAATATTGTTAATCATTGCAAAGCTAAATGCCTTATTAATTAGCAGGTTCATCTGTTACTGTTCAATTATTAAGTTAAACTGAGAAAGTTGACAAAAAGTACATCTTAAAAAATATATTGACATATTTTGCAATGGTAGCTATAATGATTTACAGCACATTTGTGAGTCTATCTACTAACTGAAATTCCTAACCGAAGATCATGTAAGCGAGTGGGAAGCCTAGAGTCATAAATGAGCCTACCGACAAATGTCGCACGGGTACCGAAATGAACATTTTCAAAACTAATATAATTTAACGAGAAATCGGTCGACACGTACCCCGTTCCCCGTCTATTTGCGAGACTACACGGAAGAAAGACAGAGTAAGGTAGCGCCCTTGTAGCAATGCAGGCGGCAGGAGAACAGTAATTCGTAATCAAAACAATTCGGGCGAGGCCACACCGGCATCTAACCTTGAGCTACGACAGCAAGTTTTAGCTCGAAAGACAAATACCCGTAAATCAAAAAATACTCCTAAACTCAGCGTTCTTGCTGGGTACGCAGGTGTATTTGTGCTCATCATTTCAATTATTGCTGTCGGCTACAAGCCACCTCAGTCAATTGAGGCGGCATCAGTTAGCCAAACTCCTCAGACCGCACCAATCAGTTCTGCAGACACTCCGTCTGTGGACGAAGTCATGGCAACAGATGTTGCTGCAAACTTAGCAGAGCAAACTAATATGTCTGTTGCAAATAACGTTGCAAACCTTTCTGTGTCGCTTGCGGCAAAGTCT
>JACQGD010000061.1 GCA_016199685.1 Candidatus Saccharimonadota bacterium | reverse complement strand
TCAATTTACAATTTGATGCATGCCGTTGGCGGACTGTATGGATACTTCAAAGGTGAGCTTCCAGAGAAATTTCGCGAAGTGATTGAATCAGTTCGACTCGACCAAGATGGCGGTCGATTGACTGTGTTTAAGGCTGCAAATGGTGCAACGATTATTGCTGACTATGCTCATGAGAAAGTATCGCTCCGAACGATTGCTGGACTTGCAAAAAGTATTAAGCAACCGGAAGGGAAGGTGATTGGCGTCGTGCGGCTTGCCTATGATCGCAGTGATTCACTTATTCGAGAGACCGCAGAAATAATTGCAAATAACTACGATACGGTCGTTGTGTATGACAAGATTGACGGACATTTCAAGCATCCTAAGGAGATACGAGGCTCACTGTTTAAACAGGAGGTCGGATATACATCGTCAGTACTGGCAGAAGCTATCAAAGAGCACAATCCAAACGTTGACCGCATCATCCGCGAAGACGAAGCGGTGCAGCGCGCCGCTGAGTTGGTGCAGCCTGGCGATGTTGTTGTTATTATTGTCAACGACGATATCAAACGCTCTATTGGGTTTATAAAAGAAAGTTTCAAAGCGGAGCTTGCGTAATGTCGAGTGAGCTGACGATTATTGGACGAGCTGAGCGTGCAGATCTCCCAGATCTCCATGCAGAGGGTGTTCCTGTAAAAATCGATACGGGTGCGGATGCATCATCTATATGGGCGCATGTTGTTGAAACTCGTGGCGATCGTTTGCATGTTATCTTTTTTGACAAAGCAAGTGATTTTTACACTAGCGAAGAGCATGTGTTCGAACCAGATGAATATACGATTACACGTGTCGCAAACTCATTCGGACACCGTGAATTACGCTACAAAGTGAAACTACGAATCCGCATAAAAAAACGACTGATCAATGGAACGTTTACGCTCTCGGATAGATCGAAGAAACTTTACCCGATACTTATCGGAAGGTCACTTCTAAAAAATAAGTTTTTAGTAGATGTCTCAAAGGGTAATCCTCTCAGAGCTGCAGAAAACGAACGAGCTGAACGACTGAAAAACGAGATTGAAATAATACAAGGAAAGGCTGAGTTATGAAAATTGCCATATTGTCCAAGGGCGGAGCAAACTATTCGACGAAACGACTCAAGGAAGTCGCGCGTGCACGTGGCCACGAAGTACGTGTGATTAACTATGCGAAATGTTATGTTTCTATCGAGAAGAATCAGCCAGTTGTCCGTTATAAGGGTGAATCGCTTGATCATTTTGATGCAATTATTCCGCGCATTGCCCAGAGTTATACCAAGTATGGTACAGCTATTGTCCGACAGTTTGAAAATCAAGGGGCGTATGCAACGGCGAGCTCGATTGCGATTGTTCGTTCGCGCGATAAGCTTCGTGCGTATCAGATTTTAGCCAAAGCTGGTGTTGGAATTCCAAAGACTGTATTTGCCCGTGAAACAGCAAACTTCGAGGACGTTGTCCAGCTTGCAGGCGGAACGCCGCTGATCATTAAGGTGGCGCGCGGTACTCATGGAAATGGTGTTGTACTCGCCGAAACTGCCAAGGCAGCTAAGGCCGTTATGCAGGCATTTTACGTCGAAGGTGTGAACTTCTTGGTGCAGGAATTTGTCAAAGAATCTGCAGGCGAGGATATACGTGCACTTGTCGTTGGGAGCCGGGTTGTTGCGAGTGTAAAACGTCAAAGTCTTGATGATGATTTTCGAAGTAATAATTTGCGGTGTGGATATGATGCGCAGCGAGCGTGGACCGCTTGTGCTCGAGGTTAATTCGTCTGCGAGTCTGAAGACTCCGGAACTTGTCACAAAGCGTGATGTTGCAACAAAGATCATCGAATACGTCGAGCGAAACGCGAAGCGACGCAATAAGAAAGACAAAGTCGGCGCGTAGTATTATACTACGTATATGAATAAGTGGTGGACTGGTATTGCTATTGCGATTTGTGTGATTGCAGGGCTCTTTATTATACAACTTCGCCAAGATGCGATAAAGCCGACTATCAAGCTCGGTAAGAGTGAGTTTTCGATGAGGGTGGCGCGCTCAGAGCAGGAACTTGACCAGGGTCTTTCGGGTACAAGCAAGATGCCTGTCGACGAGGCGCTGCTGTTTGTTTTTCCTAGAAACCAAAAATGGGGCATATGGATGAAGGAAATGAATTATCCTATCGATATTGTATGGATTGATGAAAATAAGACCGTTGTTCACATTCAACGAAATGCATTACCTAGTAGTTACCCTGATACGACATTCCGACCACCAAAGCCTGCGAAATATGTAGCTGAGCTTAAAGCTGGCGTCATTGATGATAAACGTATTACAATAGGATCACTCGCTGTGTTTGACAGCACGAAAGGAACTTTTGAATGAATGTCGTTATTGTCGTCTTGATTATTATTGCAGCACTCTTTGCGTTGACGTACTTTACGAAGCGACGGTTTGGCGTGCTCGGACTTGCTCTTGCTGCTGGTGCGATGTTGAGTGATCTGTGGGCAAGCGATGTGACGCCGTATATAGAACGAGCAGGGCTACAAATTGTCGCACCGCCAATGGAGACAATTGTCGCAGCAGCTATTACGCTTCTTCCGGCGATCGTACTTTTATTTAGCGGGCCTGCCTATGCGAAAAAATCTCAGCGCATTGTGGGTGCGGCGGCGTTTGCACTCCTTGCGGCTGCATTTTTGCTCGAGCCACTCGGTAATGCGTTGGTTATTACGGGAGATGGCCTGAAGTATTACACATTGCTCAGTGAGAATAGAGTATGGATTATCACTGCGGGAATTCTCTTTGCGTTATTTGATCTCTTGACTGTTAAATCACCAAAGCCGAGTAAAGAATAGTCTCATATATTGACAAACACCTCTATAAAGTGCTATCTTTGTAAAGTTATATAACCGAAAATACATAGACTCGAAATTACAGAGGCTATGTAGGGGAGAGGCTCAGCTGCCTGTCCGAGTCGCTTGCGACGAGTTAGATAATTGATAAGCACCAGGTGCTCTAACCTTTTGAAAAAGATGAGTTAGCAGTTATCGGGACTTTGTACATTACAATCCAATTTTGGAGCCGTAGCTCAGCTGGTTAGAGCACCTGCCTTTTAAGCAGGGTGTCCTGAGTTCAAGTCTCAGCGGCTTCACCAAGAAAAGACACTCATCGTTGATGGGTGTTTTTTCTTGGTGATTAACGATATTGGAAGAGGGTGATCGGTTGGTGTGGTACTATGACTCTATGGATACTCGATTTATTTTTGTACATGGCAACGGTGGCGACGACTGGAAGTCAGCGTGGGCTGAGTGGCTAAAAAATGAGATTGAGAAGCTTGGTTTTGCGACAGTATTTGAAACGATGCCTGACCCAGAAAAGGCACGTAGTGAGTACTGGCTGCCACATATGAAAGACGTACTGAAAGTCGGCAAAGAAGATGTGCTAATTGGCTACTCATCTGGTGCTGTGGCGGCGATGCGGTTCGGCGAGCAACATGACATTCGTGGATCAATTCTTATTTCACCGTCGTATACAGATCTTGGTGATGAACTCGAAAAAGAAAGCGGCTACTTTGATGCGCCGTGGGACTGGAAAGCAATCAAATCACACCAGAAAAAGATGCTTGTTGTATGGGGAGATGATGATCCATATATCCCGCAGCATGAGTTTGCCTACATTGTATTGCAACTTGGCGCAGATAAGATGAAAATTCCGGTGGGCGGGCACTTTCAGGAGAAGCAAGATTTCATGGAAATCTTGAAGTATATCAAAAAGACGTACGTTCCAAAGGCGTAGCTGCCTCGTCAAGGAGCCATATTGTATTTCC
>JACQGD010000060.1 GCA_016199685.1 Candidatus Saccharimonadota bacterium | reverse complement strand
CCCTTTTTATTATTATACTTCTTATCAAAGCCGCTATCATAGATGAGTGTCGTGACGAATCCACCGCAATCGTTACCATTTGCGCCGCCGACGTAGCGATCCTCATTCACTGCTTTAGCGACTGCTGAGGTATAAGCTGGTTGCTGATCAGTTGCACGTACATTCTTGCCGTCGATTTCCTTACTTGATCCAGATGGAATCATTTCTGGCCACGCATATGATTTGACGAGTGCTGCCATATCACCACTTGTCACGGAGTCATCTTGACCGATGCAATCTTGCTTGCCAGTAGTTGACGATTCTGCGCTGCTTTTTTCGCTTCCTTCGCCTGACGGAGTCATTGAGCCATCAGCTGAATCTCCTGCAAGTGCCGGAGCGTCAACATATTTATCATGTACTTTTTGAGCATTACCACCTCGAACGGTACGGACGAATTCCGGCGTATCTGCCGAGGCCTCGTATCCAGGACTTGGAGGCCCGTGAACTGCAACCGCTGCATCGACTGGATTATCGGCGGCTTTGAGGGCGCGAATGGTATTTGGATACGACTCATTCATCTCTTTCCAGACAAATTCAAGTTGTCCAGATAAATCAGTGACGCCGACGCCAAGTTCTTTCATGAATTTCATAAAGTTTTGTTGACGGCCGCCCGATGTCCACTGAACCAGCCCAAATCCCACACCACTTTTTAGAACATAGGTATCATCTTTAATTGCCCCACCTTGTTCGATCGCTGGGTTGAGACCCGATTCCTGCATCATGTTACCGATAATGCCACTGGCCTGCGCAAGAGTGAGGCCTTTTCTCATAAAGAAATTGAGGATTTTTTCGGTATTATCATTGCCCGCAAGCTGGACATATTTAGCAGAGGTAGCTTCGGCACACCGTGGATCAAACCAGCCGATGTTATTGAGTGAGTAGAAATTCTCATCGTAGAATACACCTTCATCGGGTGCGGCAGATACAGTGTCAATGATCGTCGATGAGATAATCAATATCGTTGCAAATAATGCGAAAAATCTATATTTCATTAGACATTTCTCCGAGGGTCCATTGTATTGCTACTACTGTCATTCTTTGCTTTTTCAAGAATTGGCGCAGGATCAACCGAACAGTCGACCTTACATTCAAGTCGATTGCCGGTCCATATTTCAAAATGAAGGTGCGGCCCACTACTGAATCCTTCATTACCTATTCGTGAGATTTGCTGTCCAGCTTTGACGGTATCACCAACTTTTACCATGAGATCTTCTGAACGCATATGGCCATAGACAGTACTAACGTTTTTCTCTTTATTGAAGATAATGATCCAACTGCCAAATCCTTCTGCAGGTCCTGATGCCACAACCTCTCCGTCATGTGCAGCGTATATTGGATTTCCGAGTGCATTGCCTGGCTGAGCTATGTCAACACCGAGGTGGTCGGCTCGTGTTGTTTTATAGCCGTCTGTAATGACACCTTCTTTTGTCGTCGGATATGCCCAACCCTCACTGCTTACTGCACCAGTACTTCCACCCTTAGCAAGTTTTTCCACCTCATCATCACCATCCATATAGTCGGCGACGCGCTTATCAAGTGTGAAGACACGGAAATGCTTATTCTTCTCTTCATTTTTAGCACTCAAGCAGTTACTGCCATCTCCTTGGTTTTCATCTTGGTCTTCTCCGTATCCTACGGTTCGATTTGCACACTCTGTCATGAATTTTTTGTAATTCCATTCCTGATCATTATCGAGTGGTGTTCCCTTTTCATCATCGGCGGAAATATTTCCCGAATTTACCATGTAGGTGGCGTTTTCAACCGGATCCATTTTGAGCTCTTCTTCGGAGTTTCCCCATCGAATGTTGCAGTAGATATCAGCACCGATACCGAGCGCTTTATACCCAGGATCTTCGCATTGCTGGAATCGATCGACGGTATTCGCAGCTTTTGCTGGGCTTACAAGGCTCGCAAATGTAGCTGGCACTAGATTTGCGACATTATAAGCCATCATGCCAGCGCTCGACTGTGATTGACTGAGTGTCGGTACAACTGTTGCGGCGATTGATCCAAGGAATGAGTATTGGTTGTAGATATTGAGTGGATCAGCGCGGGCGATCTCACGCTCGGTGTCGGCATAGCGAGCAAGTGTCTCTTGGTTTTTTTGTGTATAGGCGACTGCTTCAGTTGCTGAGAGTGGTTTTTGAGCACTTAACTGAGAGGTGGTACTCATTACCGCCGCTGTTCCGACAAATGACCCGCTCCCAAAATCACTTCCGTAGAGATTCTTAAATCCGTCACCCGCCACTATGTCGGCTGCCATCGAGATGGCATACGGAAGAGCCATGCCAATCGCCAGTGATGCGGTAATACTTGCGGCTTGCGTTAGTCCTAAGCTTCCAAGGCCAGCAAAGATACCAGCTACAAGTGCAACACCACGAACGTAAGGGTTTTGTACGTATTTACATTTACTACTAATGACTTTTGGATCAGGATTTCCACCACTTACTGCTGCTGCGATGAAACTATTTACCTTTGCAAGCGTCCCTATAAACCCACCCGCGAGCGAGAACCTCGCTTCATTTGAATCAAGCGCTATGACATCTCCATGGAGCGCTGCTTTGACACCAGGTGATTCAAATGCGGTTGCATAGATACGTGGATTGTCTTTCATTGGAGGATTATTTTGCGAGCCGCTATCATATACTTTTGATTCATCGACGATTTTATCTGGTTGCTGGGGGCCGCCGATGTTATTGATTTTATTACCAACAAATTCGGTCTCACCTTCGGTTGCAACACCAGCTAAGATTTTATCAGCAGGAACAAGCAGTGTCGCCATGGTCATTTGTGCAGCTTGTCTATATCTCTCTACTTTTGCGAGCGCCCCAACCATTCGCATCGAGTTATACACGGTACATGCCGAGTCGATGACTCCAGTGATAAGAACACCTTTACCGATACTCGATATAATACCCGAAGGCTTAATCTTCGTTGCTTCTTCGACTGTTTGCGAGGATTGATTGAGCGTGTCAATTTCTGCTTGAGTCATAGGGTTACCGTCGGGCCCAATATAGCGGCCTGTCGGTTCGTCATTTTCGTCGAGTTCTGGTGCTAAAGTTCTGGTATCAATCTCTGAACGTTCACTGACGGCTGTGTTAACGGATCTTTCCCGGTCTTCATTTGTATCGCCACTAATGCGTGAGGTTTTACCAGTTCCCAATATGCGCAGCGCCGACTTAAACGTTTTATCCGTCATACTCGCGAACCATGGATTCTCGGCACGTTGCATTCCGGTTCGTACTCTCGTATCGTTCGCCATTCTATCCATTAATTCTTCTGCAGAATTGACCGTAATCGCTGGACCGCCGTCGGGATCAGGAAATGTCATACGGACTACTTGACCCCGATTTGGGAGTATACTCCCCCGTGGATTACGTTCGATCGTGATGCCTTTTTTTGCAAATCTTTCTACTTGGCGGTCACTCATGGTGTTAAAGCGGCAAGCGATTTTTATAACACCGCACGAGCCGCTCGTCGTTGTCTTTAGCTTTGTGCGCATCATGTATGCGTGTCGATTCTCGAATGATTTCAGTTGGTCGTTGAGGTCTTGAGTGAGAATTTGTCGAAGTTGTACGATTGCGATAGTTGATGATCCAAATATACTAACGATTCCGCCGCCACCAAAAAGTACGAGCGCAACGGTAATAAGTGATGTTTTGCCACGAAGTTTTTTACTTGTGAATAGTTGCCATCGTCTTGCGGGTTTCCCGTTTTGCCTGATGACTGGCGTGGAGGGTTTTGTGCCTTTTTCTTCCTTGCTGCGCACATCATTTGTATTTTTTTCAGGCTCATCTGCGTTATCGTTGATGATCTTTCTGCCAGTTGCTTCGACATCCCCAAGTCCGGATGCAATGCTGTCAAATTCACGGTTATAGAGGTCTTGGGATGGGTTTGGGTTATAGAAATCACGCCCAGCGTCAACCTGCTGGCCACTGTCATACTCTGGCCGTGTGCGATTATCTAATTTACTCATCCAAAAAGTTCTTTAAGTTCTTACATAGGATACCATAAAATTGATAATAAGTACAGAGTGTCGTTGCCTAATAGGCAATTTTTATATCAAGACTATTTGTGTCGATACCAAGTGTCTGCATATTCGTAATGACGCGATCTTTTGTCGGTTCAAAATCTGCCTGTAGGTTTTGTCGTTGTAGTAAAAGAACGTATGCCCTCGTACCTACAAGATCTTGTGTTAATGCGTCTGGTATATCGGTACTCGAAGCTGGGAATAGATCTATTAAACGCTGATTTGGAGTAGTGTTTGTGGTTGCATTCAAAAGATATGCCGACATAGTTGATTGATCTGCAACTTTGCCAAGTATGTATACTTTATCTCCCGATATATACAGTGACTTTGGTTTTATGTTTTTTGAATAAAACACCTGAGTAAGTGTTTCATCTTTAATCTCATATATACCCGTATCTTGTAGTATGTACAGCTTTTTACCGCTCGCCGCGTACAATGCCGATTGAGCGAGTATTGTAGGCGTATATTCTTTATCACGCGTTCCAAAGCTATAGACAGTGTGGTTGTCGAGTCCGTAGATGTTGCCATCACTTGTTAGATGTATTGTGTCGAGATATTTTTGAGAAACCGGTAGAGTGTTCATGTCGAGTGATCCGAACTGCACAGTTGATATCGTTGGTGTACCGGGCGCCGTCGGCGTATCGTAGTCCCCTACGTGCATGTAGCCACGATAGCAAAGTACCGTTCCTTCGGTTATGTCACAAAGAGTATGTTGAAAAACTGCGTCATATTTTTCAGGTGATTTAAATCGTGTATAGGCAACTGAATCATCGTTCTCATTTGGAACAGCAAGATAAATATCTCCATTTTTTGTGATGAGGACGAAGCGAGCATCAAGCGGTTGTGATGAGTCAGTAACAATTTGAGCTTGATCAATTGTCGCTGCATCGGCTGTTTGAGGCGCATTATATGTTTTACTGTTTCCATTACCGTCATAGTAAATAATTGCCTGAGAAAGGTCGTATGTTTTTTGTAATCCTATCAACCCACCCATGTATGACGCTGGTGGTGAGTAGCTACTTAATTTCGTACTGCTAACGATCGTACGTCCCCAATAGTTATTATTTGGTGTATTTGATTTAACGAGTGATGCTGGAGTCTGACAGTCATATGAAAGAAGCGAATCTTGCTCCTGGTTGTATGTCGCACATGCTGTATTTAACGTTGAACCATAGGAAACTTTTGTAGCATTTAGATCTGATTTCAAATCGACGTTAACGCTCGTAAAACGGTGCCAAGGAACCGTCAAAGGTACTTCAGATGCGACTCCACTCCCAACGGAAACAGTAATACTTTTTGCACTACGAGGTACGAATTGAAGTCCACTTGTACCAATTTTTGTCGATGAGTATTCGCTATTTGCACGCGCAACAGGGTCATTATGGTCGCTTGGTAAGCTTTTTGTTGAAACTGAAATAGTGACAAATGAAAAAGATTGATAAACAGATATGAGTGTAATGAGCCCTATTATTACTGCTGTGATGATCATCACCTTTTTGAAGTGATTTTTTACATATGTCACTATGTTGTTAAACAGTGTAACTATAATATCCATGACTATAACCCCATATGAATTTCATTATTATGATCTGCAAGGCAAAGAATATTTTTTTGCCCACAAGTATAGCCGCTCGGCGGCGCATCGTGAATTACTTGCTTCACTCCGAGTTGAGCTGCATTGTCTGCAATATAGGTAAATATTGCGCGGCATTTTGCATCACCATCGAGGCCATAGCAGTTCCAAAAGTCGACTGCTTTTCCTTGCGGGTGCATTTTTCCATCACAGCTATGTCCGGTGTTCATACTCGCAATATCTACCTTACCAAGTCCTTTTGAATCGACATGACGAACGACAGCTATGAATGCTCTAAGTAGTTGAGGCGTAACTCCACCTTTCCCACTACCTGTTCCACAATCTATTGGTCCCTCTGTGCAATTTTCAAGGTCCTTATCGAGATTTGCGGTCCCATTAATACTCTGGAATTTGCCCTCATCACGTAATCTCTTTACTTCCGAAACCAGATCAGCGCATTCGCCAGTCGGAACAGCAGTTGCTACCTCACCTGTTGGCTTTGCAGCGCAGCTTGTGCTCGATGTATCATCACTCGTTGTGTCACTAGACGGTGCAGTTGTCGTTGGATTGCTTACGGTTGTATCAGCCGGTGCTTGGCCAGTCCTTGTTTTATAGTAAGCTTCGGCTTTTGCTGCCCTTGCGCCTGATCCTTCGGAACCTTCAAATATTTCATCGAAAAGATCCGAGGCTTGTCCAGGTGATTTACCTTTCATCTTTTCGAATAAGCCACCCTTTGTACCGTATTGGGTTTCCATTTCATGCCAGAAAAATTCCAACTGCGTTCCAAGGCAATCCCATCCAGTATTTTTATCTGCTGCAAAAGTTTTCAAATTTGTTAC
Source organism: Candidatus Saccharimonadota bacterium (assembly GCA_016199685.1). GTDB lineage: Bacteria > Patescibacteriota > Saccharimonadia > Saccharimonadales > Saccharimonadaceae > JACQGD01. Next base: position 9,135 of record JACQGD010000060.1, on the reverse strand, counting down.
ACGACCTCCGCACCACTGTGCGAGTCCCCATGCATTGACTCCATGTGTTGTATCTCCTCCAGCGCAGCCTTGTCCATCTGTACGATACGAGTTAAACGCGCTCTCCTGTTGCCAGTTACCCATAACTCCCGCAGCGGCCTTCACTGCTTCTTCGTCACTATATCCCTTCTGCTTAAATTTACCAGTTAAGAAGTTCCAAATTTGGTCTTCATTTGCCTTATCTGCATTTTTATTCGTGCCACAGCCACCGCCATCACCACTCCCGACAGTACCGCCGTTACCTGTTCCACTATCACCCCCTGCTTCGCAGCCTGTCTTTTCATAATAATAAACTTCATTGTTGCCTCGGAAACTTTGTTTTTCAGGAGTAGCGATTGCGTAGACGGCTGATGGACTTGTTGAAGTAAAAACTATTGTCAATACGAGAAAGCCCGACAATACTCGAAATAAGTGACGTGTATAGTTCATGTATCTCATAGGAGTAGGTCCCGTACTGTTTTTGGAAGTAGTGATTTTTCTGAATTCGGCATCGTCAGAGGATTATATATTACTTTCAGTGTTCCAGTTTCGTTATCTTCTTTTACGGCAAACGCCACTGATCCATCTTCTGCATTGTCAAAAGTACACGTCACTACGTACCAGCCCTCTTCGGGATTATCTACTTTATTAATTCCAAAGTCCTGCGAGTTTTTATCAAGTGTAGAAACACTCTCTTTTACTGCTGACGAGAATTGTTCATCTGTATAGCTACGCTTTACTTGAGTCGTCGCAACAAGGGACTCCCCTTTTTCGACTTTAGCAGCAGTATTTGTAGCTAAGGTACCGCCATTTGATATAAAGAAGGTCGCCAGGCCTATACCAAGAATTATAAAAATGATTCCGATTGTAATAATAATACGACTATTCATGCTACGATCCTCTTGTATCCATATGAAGGTGATTACATCCATCGGCAAATAGTAATGCTTTGCCGGAGAGTGTCGGTGCCGGAGTGGACTGGAAGCAGCCAACTTGCCCAAATCCAATGGCGCCAACTTTACTATCCATAAATTTCATAAACTCGGCAACATTTTTTTGGTCATCTGCAGTCCAGTCAAGTCGCTGCTGGAAGTCAGTACTTGCAGGTTTCACTCCATTGATATCGACTGCCATACCTTTCGGGTGGAATCCGCCGTCACATCCGTGATCGTCGACCAAAACACCGACAGTTAATTTGTACTGCGTTGCGCCGATGAGAATGTATTTAAGAATTGTTGCGCCCATCGCTGGAGCTCCGCACTCTCGTGCGCGGCCTGTCTGAGCTATGTATTCCATCGCTGCCTTACCAGATGCCGTTTGGAATTTTATATTCGCACATGTGAGAATCTTATTTGCGAGTTCTTTAACGTCGTTACTTAATGCTCCCCCGCAGCCTTCACCTGCGGGACCACTTGGAAGCGGAGCTTCCTCTGTGGCAGGTGCATCATCAGCGCAACTGCTTGCGTCATTTGATGTAGCGTACTGCACGTAACAGATATTGTAATAGAACGAGAAGTTATCCATCATGTTACTACGTTTTCCACATTGCTTCCCTGTGTGCCAGTCTTGATCTTTTTCGCTGCCGTAGTCAGTGTCGACGTCGGTTGATCCCATTTCAAGTTCTCGCTCACCAGTACAATACTTCACGAATAATGCAAACTGACTCTTTTCGTTTATCTTGCCATCTTCGTCTATACTAGCTTCTTTCGAATACTTACATGTTGAGTCATTACCAAATACTGCCGTCGGATCATTTATAATGGCACTTATCTGTTGAACGGTATCACAAGTTGCATCTCTCGTTCCCCCGGCAGCTTCATCTTTGTTCTGGGCTGCTTGCATGTATTCTATATTGTCGGTTATATAATCATGTTTGTTATCGGCAGTATCTTTTGCCCACTGTATAACCGTTGGCGAGAGAATGGATACAGTTCTACCTGAGTAGTCACATACAAGTCCCGCATCTTGTGTCTCCTCGTCCCTACACTCGGTCGTACCATCTCCTAATACATTGAGTCGATGCTTGAGATTTTCATCGGTATTTGTCATGAGTGATGGCGAATTTTGCGCAGCTTTTGCAGTTCCCGAAAGTGCATTACCGAGTACTCCAAATATATTTGCTATATAGCCAAATCCTGTCTTTTGAGACGAGGCGGTTGCATACGGATTCAGTGTCGCATTAAGTCTGCCGGCAAATGAATAACTATTGTAGATATTAAATGGCTCCGACTTTGCCTCATTGATTGCTATTTCTTCTCCGTATTTATAATTTAAGTCGCTCGTTGAAGCGATATAACTTTTTACATCGGCTGCAGACACGGCTGGTTGCAAGCCACTTGAACGTGCTTTACGCGCAAGGATGAGGCTAATTCCCGATGCAAGTGCCGAGCCAGCGGCAATACCCTTGAGGTCATAATTTATGGTTCCGTATTTTAGCGCGGCGAGTATGGCTACTGTGAGAATTTGTTTATATAATTGTAGTTTAGCATAGGCTCCCACAGCCCCAACAATTGCCGAGCCAATACATTTAACAGAACCTACACCAGTAAAACACGATGCAAGTTGAGTGGCTGCCATCCCATTGCCAAGTGTATTAGCGAGTACGCATGCGGTTTTCACAGCTTGCTTGCTTCCAAAAACGTTTTGAATTTGACCGATAATTTTTTCCGCCGTCATTACTGACCCTACTTTAGTTAGTGAGTAGGCATTTGTAATCTCAGTTAGCTTAGTCAAGTCGCCATAGATAGCCATTTTAAGACCTTGAGCATCTGTTGCGTTCTTATCGACCATACTATTGATCGTCTCGACTGTTACGGCCTTATCCTCGTCAGGATCTTCGATGCCTAACTCTGAAAGACTTTTTTTGTCAGCATCAGTGAGGCTTCCTTCGTTAACTTTTTTCGTTAACTTTTCCGCATATTCAGGTGATACATAATAAACAAGCTGATTCATGCGCTTTTCGACATCTTTAAAGTCTTCTTCTGTATTTAAACTGCCGTCCGCAGCTTTTGAAGCAAGCCTTAGGAACGGCCACGAAAATCGCATTAGGTCATATGCCCAATCGAGCTTAACGGTGCCAACAGCAATGCGAGTAACATTATATGCTAAGCATGCGTAAGTGACGGCGTCAAAAGCCCTCGCAGGATTTGCCGCTGCCTTGATAGCATTACTTGCAGCCGCTCTAGGGTTGTTTGCTACTTTTGAATAAGCTTCTTCAATGCGTTTTTTTACTCTAGTCTCTTTTTTTTCGGAACCCGTTTTCTTTTCTTCATCCGTTGCTCTACCTTTACTCACCTTTACTTTATCCGTGAGCATTGTTGTAAATGATTTTCCAAAAAATGATGCCGAGCGTGGGTTAAATGCTCTTGTAGACCACGATCGTAAATTTACGTTTTTTTCTGTTGCGCTTAGGTATTTAGCTGAACTATCAACGCGTTGACCGTCTACTAAGTCAACACTCTTAATAGAAACTCGCTCCCCTGCTTGCAGTTTCTCGGGATCTATATCGACTTGACCGGTCTTCGTTTTATTGCCTTTGTCATCAACGATATCACCGTTCACCTTCATCTTGCCTTCTTTAAACTTCGCAACTTGAGCTTTAGTTGCGGACTTTACCTTGCAGACAAGTTTTTTGCCTTTGCAGTCAGCGCTTCCAAGAAGGCTTTGGAATGCACGGTGCATAATGATGTTTGCCGTGGCATCATCAGATCCGTCATTTGTCATCCCTTTTTCGAGTGCAACGATAAGTGACGCACCCGAACCAAGTGTGACGACAAAAAACGACAACATAATCAAAAGCATAGCAACGGTATACGTCGGCTTCATCTTGATGCCGAACTTTTTCTCGATGGATTTCTTACCGAGGTCTATGATGCTATTTGGCTTGCCGCCTTCTTCAGTGCCCGAATTTCGAGGGGTTTTTACTCCTCGTCTCTCTTGATCGTTGACATCATCTCTGTTTGTGTTTGCTCTTTCTGAATTGTAGTTGTCATCGACGAGGTCACCTTTACCGTCAATGTGCTTTCCTGTTTTTCCACCGTATGCCGGAGTGGCAAGGTTTGCTTCAAGATTAGCAATTTCCTCGCGTCTCGCCATTTGATTAAACTGCGCATTATAATAATCATCGCCCGGATTGTGCGCTTCGTCCTGTTCTTCTGTTGAGTTAGGTGTTTTTGTCCCGGTTGCCATAGATGCCTTTTTGGCGGTTTAGATTAAACTTGTGCTCCTTGTTGGGCTTCACGTTGCGCGGCTAAGGCCTGCATACGCTTTTCTTCTTCTTGCTGCATTTGTTGGACTGGGTTTGTTGTCACGAGTTGGTGTTCTGTGCGACTTGCAACAACCTGAATATGGACATGGTTTGCACCGGCAAAGAAGAGGCCCTGCCCTACTGGGAAGTTAGCGAGACGTTTACGCTCTTCATCGGTAAGCTTAAAGACATCTGCAAGTACATCAACAGCACTTGGTGACTGCTTAAGGAGGAGCTGCATAGAGGAGTTGGCAACAATCGCACGACCCATCTTACTCGCCATAAAGTCTTCAACGTCCTGACTGATTGTTGTAACACCGAGATAGTACTTTCGGGCGCGTTTTGCGAGTGAGAATAAGAAGTTTGCTGAGTCTTCGTATTTCATGAGCTGCCATGCCTCATCTACGATAAGCATTCGTTTCTTAAGGTGTGATCGTGTGACATTCCAAATGTGAGACAAGACTATATACATAGCGACTGGGCGAAGCTCGTCCTCGAGGTCACGAATATTAAAGACGACCATCTGGTTGTTGATATCGATATTTGACTGCTGCGAGAAGATACCGGCAAATGTACCTGTTGTGTATTTACGAAGTCGCTGTGCAAGTGCTGGGCCACTTCCTTCCATATGAACAAGGGTGTCGTAGAGATCCATCATTGTTGGTGGAAGTGAATTGTGTGTTAGTGGATCACTTGTAATACCTGAGCGTGCATAGGTGTCTTAGCGAATACTACCATGTTGGCATTTTCGAGTGTGTACCGGTCAAAGATAACGAGTCCATTGTTGTGCATGTTGATTCCATAGAGAATCCCCTTCTCTTGGGTAAGGTCGGCACTTGTAAATGGAAAGCTCGTACTGATTGCACCAGTATTCATGTTTCGGCGAATCTGCAACTGATCAGTCATTTGAGGAACAGTACTGTTGAGTCCCTGCTCTTGTTGTGACGACGCAACTTTACTAAATACGAGTTGCTGCCCAAAGATTGTTTCAATCTTATGCTGCACGAAATTCATCTCGTCCATGCTGTCACCGTAGATCGTGATATAAAGACCAAAGCGGAAGAAACGCTCAGAACCAACCTGAATCTCATCGCGAAGTTCCTCGGCGTCATTTAGGGCTGCCTCAAGTCCAGGATCGCGAGTACGTCCCTTCTCTTCGTTGATTGCCATAGTTGCTTGCATCTGCGTTACTTTTTTACGAAGGTTCTTGAGGACAACTTCACTTTCGACTGGGTAGAAGAACATTGAAACATCAAGTACTTCATCGATATTGATGATCGAACTAAGCCAGCCAGTATAAATCTGGCGAGGGTATGCGTAGACGTAAATCGTACGACCGTACTTGGTGCCTAGGCGGAAGTGACTTGAGTGAATTTCAAGGCTACTTGGAGCGACAAGGTCACGAAGTGTTGTAATGCCTTTGAGGAATGCTTGCTCGACTTCAACCTGTTCACGCGCTCGCTGTTGCGCGGCAATATCAACTGCGTCCATTTTCTTAGCCATACTATGCGTCCTCTCGTATCAAATGAGGTTTTGGTGCTTCACCCTGACCTTTTCGAACATACATCGCTGTGATTCCTTCGAAATTACCAAGTGGTTCGCGAACCGCCGTATCTGGATTGTAGAAGTTATAATACAACTCTCCAAGTTCTTTTGTGTTGAGCTGGACGCACTTAACGCCAAGCTGAAAGAGTCCGCTCATAACTGCATCGACATGATTTTTGATTTCATCTTTTGCTTTTTCGTATTGTGCGTGATCAACGACGATCGCACGTTGCTGGGGATTACCACCAAAGATTGTACTAAATAAGCTCTTACTGCTCCGTTTGACGGTATTGAGGTCGCCGTGTGGCCAAAAAGGAATCGTGACATAAAAACTTTTATCCATGATGTTCGCCTCTTGAGAAAGCGTATCAATAAAGTCGATATAGTCGTCAGTGAGGACATTGAGGAGCATGTTTTCTTGGTCTCGACGAATGTTTGTTAATCGCTCAATATACGGACCGATGTCGACGCGTTGTGAACGAATGAGAATTTGCACAGGAAAATACAGAGAGTTAAGAAAGTTTTGGTAGCTATATTCAATACCTTCGCGCTCTTTGCTACTCATAAGATCAAAGTTAATTGATTTACATGCGACGACCGCACGGAAACTACCATCGTTCATAACGACCATATTGTCACGGATTTCAGAGAATGCCAACGTATTTTGCGTTGTATTTGGGTTTGACGGTGCATTTGGTGGTGCTTTTGCGTCGGTTGGGCTTGGTGGCGGACCTGGAGGAACAGGCTGGCCTTGAGGAACGCCAGGTTGCGGTTGGCCACCTTGCTGTGGTCCGTAAGGCTGTTGATTATTTGGTGGCATTGTTTGTTATCCCCGTCCCCTTATCGTAAAGAAATTGTTACTTCGTCTCCATCGGCGAGCATTTGGTCTTGATCTCTTTTCTGCAAACGACTTGCCTCTTCAGACAATGTTTGAAGGGTGATATCGTCCCTACCTGCCAACTCCTGCGCACGTTTCTTAGCACGTTCCATTGTAGCATCAGAGGTAGGTGTTTCGCTAGTGGTTTTCGCTGTAATATTGTATGGAATACCAGCGCTTCGATTCTCTTCGGCCTCTTCGGTGAGTGCTGCTGCATAGGCAATTGCATCACGATCTTCTTTGCTCATATAGCGCTGCGTTGACTGAGCGACTGGAGCTTGAGGAGCTTGTTGCATAGGGTTGAATGGAGTTGCTGGGTCGTACTGGTCAGTAGTGAATGCAGTGTCAGAAACTGTCCCACCAAGGAGCGGATTAGAGAGTGCTGCATCGCTCAGTGATCCTCCCTGCATTTGCGTGATTGCTGTCTGCCGTGCACTTGCTGTTGAATGTGCGAGTCCTTGTGTGAGGCGTTGCGATTCACTATTATTGAGATCCATCATATCTTCTGTCCCTTGAGACTCGTAGTAGAGGTCTGCACTAACTGAAGTATCTGGTGCAGGAACTCCCTGGCCACGAACAGACCAGCCATGGCTATCGACGAGATCGGCGAGGTACCCTAGTCGACGTGTGGCTTCGTCTTCATTGAGATCTTTTGTGCGTCGAATGTCAGCATCTTTTGGTGGGATGATTGTGACGAATGAATCAATTCCATCTGGCTGCCAAAATCGTTTTCGTGGTTTGAGGAAATAAAACGACACAACAGCCGACAGGTATGTTTCCATAGGCTGATCTTTTCGGAGAGGTAATGCCAGTGCTGCAAAAAAGATGATCACCGGCAAAGGAACGATTGCAAGTGGTATGAACAGTTGAGAGAGTCCAAACGCAGCCGCCCCACTGATCGCAACAATGATGAGGTAAATAAACTGACGAAAGCTAAACGGACCAATTAACTTGTCATCCGCTTCGACATCCTGAGGAACCTTGTAAACCGCCATAATTCTACTGCTTATTGTACCTTAACTGAATGTGTTTGGCGAGTATACTAACGATGAAATATTTTACTCGTCAAGACTTAAGACCACGTACCCTCAGAGCCATCAGAACCACGATTGTAAGTTTGACCTGCGCCAATGTTACTTACTTGATTGCTATTACGCCCAAGTTTACTCTGTAATTTTAGATCACGGTTTATGCCGTTGACTGAATTTATCAGGGATGCCTTCGCTGCAGCCGCATTATCATCACTACTACCAGATAGTCGTGAAGCTTCTTCGAGTAATGACGGGCCCGCCTCTGCCATTTTCTCTGGTGAAAGTATTCCATCGGCAATATTACCCGTTGCTATTTGACTGTAAGTTTTACCACCTAGATCACCACGTGCCATACCCCCAATTTGTCCAGCAGTGAATAATCCTGGGTTGTTTTGTGCTATAGAGCTTCCGAGTGTTCTTGATGCCAAATTATTGCCAGAACTTCCAAATTTATCAATAGCTTTTTCAAGTCCTTCAAAGTCTTGCCTTTTAGCAAGCTCGTTGATTGCTGCGGCGATACGTGGATCTTCTTTACTATTCTCAGGAATGGCATTCTCGAGTTGCGCATTAAGACTCTCAGACGAAAGCGTCTCTGCGTGAATTGAAGCTGCCTTTACTTCTTCAGCCTCACGCTTATGCGCTACATCGGCAGCACTTGATGCAACTCGTTGAGTTGCTCCATCAGAAGCTCCGCGTGCCATCGATCTGGCAAATCCTGTACCACCTTCACCAATCTGGTCAGCGAGATATGTTTCAGTACTGCGTCCGAGCTCTTTCTTTCTATTTTCGCGAATAGCATTACGTCTCATGCCACGCCGCCGGAAAGTGCCTCCCGTTGCAAGGTCACCAAAGCCACCTTCATTCTTCGCAGCTCGCATGTCCAGCCTGCGACCGATATCTTCTTTTCGTTGAGCGGCGTCTTTCGCGACTTTTCCGCGTGCACCTCTGCCTAAATTGTTGACGGCGCCACCGATTTTGCCACCAACAACCCCGCCTGCATCCATAGCAGCTCGCAGTACGCCTATAGAAAATACCACTGGTCCAAAGAGTACGACGAGTGCAACAATTGCTGTTGTCCAGCTTGCTTGTCTTGCCTGCTTGCCGCCACCGCTAGGTCCTACGACATTGACAGGAATTCCACACTCACCCTCGATAGCGTATTCAGTTTTACTGATGTTGGCTGCATTTGATGGGTTTGTTGATTGTTGAGATGTTTCACATGGCTTGTTTGGATCTGGCGGATCTTGTGATCCCGCAGCTAAGATGACCGTACTCGCGAGTTGACCACCACCAAGGAGTAGTCCAATGATCGGGAATACTAACAGGAGCTTCCAGAACATACTCAGCCACTTACTGAAGTACTTCTCTGTATTTGGTAGTAGGTACATAACAAATGCCAGCGGAGAGATGACAACGAG
>JACQGD010000010.1 GCA_016199685.1 Candidatus Saccharimonadota bacterium | reverse complement strand
CCACACCCGCAAGCAGTGCAATACCAAGCGCTCCACCGACTTGCTGTGAAGTATTGATGAGTCCCGATACGAGCCCCGACTCACGCGCTGGCACACCCGACGTCGCGGCAAGGACCGCACCGAGGAAGAAAATACCCATTCCCGCGGGGATCAGCAGGATACTTGGAAGCAAATTGAGAACGTAATTACCATCAAGTGGCAGCATACTGAGTAGTCCCATACCAATCGTTGGCAGGATCGTTCCTACAATCAGTAGCTTCTTGATACCGAATCGATCGAGTAGCTTCGGTGCATTCCACGACACAATACCGAGTAAAATCGGAAACGGTATAAACGCGAGCCCACTTTGAATAGGTGTATAGTGCAAAATATACTGCATGTACTGCGACAAAAAGAAGAACATTCCAAGCATACTCGCGATGGCCGGCACCATAATGAGGTTTCCGCCGGCGACGTTGCGCAGTCGGAATATAGACAGAGGGACAAGTGGATGCTTGACGCGAGATTCGTTATATAAAAATCCTGCAATTAATAGGATCGCTGCAACAAACGGACCATATACGCTCGGGTGAAGCACGCCAACTTCTGGCGCCTGACTGATGGCAAATACGAGCGCAATAAGCCCTGTCGTAATCAATGCTGCACCAGGAAGATCGAGATTTTTATCACTCTCTTCTTTACTATGCGCTGGCACGTATTTGAAAATACCAAACATCACCAAAATACCGATCGGCACATTGATAAAAAAGTCCCAATGCCAACCAAATAGCTGCGTAATCACTCCACCAAGGAGCACGCCGACAGCACCGCCACCTGCGGCGACGATCGTCCAGACACTCAACGCTCGGTTGCGTTCCTTACCTTCACCAAATGTCGTGAGCAGTACCGACATTGCTGCTGGAGACATAAATGCCGCAGTCAATCCTTGTACAGCTCGAAGCACGATAAACGACTCACTCGACTGAGATAGTCCGATAAGAAGTGAAACAAAAGTGAAGCCGCCAAGGCCACTGAGCAACACTTTGCGCCGGCCATACAAGTCAGCTGCTCGACCACCAAGCAGCAAGAAGCCACCAAATGATATAGTTTATATTGTCAAGTATTTAGTATCTATAGTATAATAAATAGTATGAATGAGACACTTCTCCACAATAATCCCTATTGGCTTGTCACACTGCTTGCCTCCCACCTCAAACACGGTGTTGCACAGGTAGCCGAAGCGCACGACTTGACGCCTAGTCAGATGCAAGGACTACTGTTGCTTGAGCCTGGCGTGCAAATTCCTATGAACCAACTCTCCTGCATGATTAGCTGCGATGCATCATATATTACAGGCATCGTCGATAAGCTTGCATCGCTGCAGTATATACGCCGACAAGAAAGTGCACTCGACCGTCGCATCAAGACTATCGAATTGACAAAAAGTGGCGTCGCGTTTCGTAAAACAGTCATCGAGGACTTTTCTCGATATGCCTCGCAGGAATCTCCGCTGCAAAACACAGCACAAGAGACAATCAATTCACTACAAGAACTCGTTCGCGTGATTGATGCGCAATTACCAAAGAAGTCGAACTAACTCGTCGCGACACCGAAAAGATGGCCGATACCATACGTCACTGCGGCAGCAAAGACGATAATAACAAGCTGACGCACTGCGCCATAGGCGACCGATTTTCCACTTGATTTCGCTGTATATGCACCCACGAACAATCCAGCAAATCCAGTCAGTGCAATCGCAACGACAATACTCACGAGGCCATGAAGATTAAGGAGCCATGGAATGAGCGGTACAAGCGCACCAAGTGTAAAGAGTACAAACGAGGAAATCGCTGCATTCCACGGTGAGCCAAGTTCATCTTCATTGACGCCGACTACCTGAGAAGAATACATCGATATAAACTGTTTGTCTTTTTCTGCAACGTCTTTTGCAGCATGCGCAGCAGTCTTTGCATCAATACCGTGATCTTCAAAGTTTTTAGCAAGATTTGCAACAAGTGTCGCACGATCTTGTTTGACAGCATGCTTGAGATCAGACAAGACGCCTTCAAACAACTCGACTTGTGCTTTCACTGAAATCCACTCTCCTGCAGCCATCGAGATCGCACCCGCGAGCAATCCTGCAAGTCCAGCAACAAGCACGGCGCCATTTGAAGCACCCGTCGCTGCCACACCGACAACGATACACAGCGTGCTCACCAGTCCGTCATTTACTCCTAATACAGCAGCTCGTGCGCCACCCCTTTGTACCTGCGCCGCTCGCTCGGCAAGCGCTTGACTCGTGTTTGTTTTATTTTTACTCATATCTCTTTATTATAGCATATTATCATTTATTTTACTAGCGTTTTACGCACCCTTGCTGCGCCGTTTTCATCCGACTAAAAACCCGAAATACTACTTTTGAGGTATACTGAATCTAGATGAAACGTCTTCATACAAAATCGCAAAATTTCCTCAAAAAGCCACAACTTATCAAAACATTGATTGGTCACTCGACTATCAAAAAGAGCGACACCGTCTACGACCTCGGTGCTGGTAGCGGTATTATTTCCTACGTCCTCGCAGACAAATGCGCGAATGTTGTCGCCGTTGAGCAAGATCCACGCATGCTTTCTAAGCTTCGTGAAAATTTGAGCGAGTTTGAAAATGTAACCATTGTCGATTCTGATATTCTCATAGCGACACTTCCGAAAACGCCGTTTAAGGTTTTTGCAAATATCCCCTTTCATCTCAGCTCGCCTATCGTGCGCGGATTGACCGAGCGTAACAATCCTCCAGTTGCGATCTACCTCATTCTACAAAAACAATTTGCCGAGAAATTGCTCGTCGAGAGCGACCAATTTACCGGGCTCCTAGGTGCGCTGATCACGCCGATATTCACTGCGCGAATTCGCTATAAATTGGAACGAAGTGACTACTCGCCACCTCCTGCTGTCGAAACCGTCATGATAGAACTACTCCTCCGTGATACACCACTTATTCCACTTGAAAAAATGGCGGATTATCGAGCATTCGTCGAACAATGCTTTTCGAGACAAAAATATTTTGCTACATTCAACCTAAATAAACGACCATCTGAACTTACCACGAAACAATGGGTGTCACTATTTACTAGCTTGCGCTAATGTATATAGCTTTTTTGTTGTCGTACTACTTCTCATTGTGACCCGTCGGTAAATAGATGTTCCAATAATCTTTGGGACAACGCTTTTATTGTAATCTTCCATCACGAGCGTCCAAAAAATAACCTGCCCACGAATCTCTAACTTATCGACTGCCGATGACTTTTTCTGAATTTCAGCCAGCACCTCGCTTGGCTTCGTCGGCGGGATCACAAAGAGCGCATCACTGCGAAGCTTTTTCGGATCACCACTCGCCCACCAAGATGGTGCATCATCAACAGCTTGGGTGAGATCTTCCGCTGAAATAACCATGACAACAACAGCAAATCCAAACTGCTCCTCAATTGCTTTTTCACAAAGAGAAACGAGCTCAGACTCATTTCGTTGATCCGTCGAAAAAAGGACATTGCCACTATTGATGAATGTCGAGACATCCCTCAATCCAAGACCCTCGAAACATATACGAAGATCGCTCATTGCAACTTTGTTGTTACCGCCAACATTAATGCCGCGGAGCAAGGCAATATATTTCATGCTCAAAAGTTTGCAATAATAAGTTTTTTCATTTGCATCATCGAAGCAAATGCGCCTGGTCGCTGCATAAGCTCTTCCATATCCTCGGGAACAATCTGCCAACTCAGTCCAAACTGATCTTTACACCAGCCGCATTGCTCAGACTCCGGAACGGCCGACAATTTACTCCAGTAATAATCAATTTCCCTCTGGTCCTTACAATTGACGACAAATGAGATCGCTTCATTAAATTTGAACTCTGGCCCAGCGTTGATCGCAGTAAATCGGTCTTCGCCTAGCTGGTATTCAATCGTTAATTCCTTGCCAGCAAGGTCTTTTTGAAAATCAAGCAGCCCTTCGGTTGGATAATATGCGGTAGTAAGTATGCTACTGTTTGGAAACACGGAGACATAGTAATCAATGGCCTCTTTTGCGTTACCATCAAACCATAAACTTGGGATAATTTTTTGCGACATAGACACCTCCTTATTATTGCAACTGTGAAACTCGATGCTGAACGACTCGCCGAATCAATGCATCGGGTAGTGGCAGATTGAGAGGAAATTGTACTGAGCCTTTGCCTTGCTTGTACTGCGCGAATTCTTCTGCAAATGCCGCATGACCATTTGGTGTTGCGTATAGTCCAATGTGAGCAAAAAATCCACCGAAATAGATAAGTGGCTTACCGTTTAATTTATATGCAGCGAGGCCATATGAAAAATCTTCGACCGCTGCTTCGAATGCTATCGTTGGTCAACAAATCTCAGTCAAAGCCGCCGCTAAAATTTACGAGCGCTTCCGAGAAGTCACTAAAATTGATCCACATGCTATAGCAGGACTTACCGATGAGGACATTAAAACAATAGGGCTTTCTGGTCAAAAATCTCGTTATATTTCAGATCTTGCTGATCATTTTGTACAAAATAGTGCAGTATTCAATCACCTCGATAGCCTCCCCGACGACGAAGTAATTACTGAACTCACAAAAGTCAAAGGCATCGGAGTGTGGACTGCTCAGATGTTTCTCATATTCACACTTCATCGCCCGGATGTATTTGCACCGGATGATCGTGGCTTGCAGCTTGCCGTAGAGCGGCTTTACGAAAAATCATTTACACGCTCTGAACTTGATGAGTTTGCAAGCCAGTGGAGCCCTTATCGCTCAACGGCATGTCTCCATTTGTGGAAATCATTAAATAACTCCCCGAAGTAATCCACTCGCAACCCGCACTATGGCTTAGGCGCTGGCAGTAGCACCAAGTTTCGCTTCATGCTTTTCACGACACTCAGGAGTGTGAAATAAAAGATCTGGATTTTGCTTACAGTGCAGACATATGAGCACAAGGTCATTACATTCCATGTGTGCGCAGTTTTCAAAGTTATTCGTTGGTCCACCACAGTGGCTACATTCACCAATCGTTTTGGTATGATCACTAAAATCAACTGTCATGCGCTCATCGAAAACACGAAGTGAACCT
>JACQGD010000024.1 GCA_016199685.1 Candidatus Saccharimonadota bacterium | reverse complement strand
TTTATTTTATAGAGTCTGACACGCTTGATGCAGTGTACTGGCTAAGTGAACCTGATCGTCGCCACAGTATAGATGTCGAAAAAAACCATCTCGTTGCCGGTGCTGTTGCCGTAAAGCTAGATCACCCTGTCCGTGGCGTTCAGTTTTCGGGTACGGCTTCGATCGTATCTGATAATGAGGAAATTGCCACTGTGTGTGCTCGCTACAGTGCCAAATACGATGGCTATGGTGCAGATTTTCCTGAGCGATTTGCTCAAGGCATAAATAAACATCGTCTCTATAAACTCACGATAACTTCTTTAGAGCTTTTTGACGAGCTCTATTATACGAGTCAGGGACCGATAACGATCATATAGACCTTTACGTTTTCGTCCATAGTGGTTATGCTAGAGGAAGCATGCGGAGACTTCTACAGACAGCCATATTTCGACTCACTATTGTCGTAGGCTTTGTTGCAACACTTTTAGCTGGCGGTATTAGTGCGCCGGCACACGCAGTTAACTCGGGATCGAAACTTCTCATCAGTGGGGATAATACGTTCTATGCCTATGTGGTTGGGGGCGAAACGATCAACGCGGCATTTACGAAAAGCACAGAGAATGAGCCTGTTGGACTTGTAAAACACGATATTTCAGTAACGCTTGACGGCCCCGGCCTTCAGACCCAAGCTTGTACTATTTCTAAAGATGTTTCGGTAGGGCAAGGGTGTAGCTTTTTGAATGTTGCAGCACCGCAGACTGGAATTTATCGACTTGCATTTAATCTCCCGGACGCCGCTAAACCGTATCCGGAAGTATCACCAACTGTGAAATGGGGTGGTAATCTTTTTAGCTGGGATATGACCATAAAAGATGGTGCTACTGAGAAGCAAGGGCGTGTTTGGTCAGAGCTATATGCAGTTCGACAACCTATAGCTGAAAGTTTTCTCGCTAACTTAACGTATCATTATGTAAGTGAAAGCGGTGCAATATACCGAGCATCTTACAAAGGTTACAATGGTCAAATCTCGACCTTTTCTGCCGATGCCGTGGGGATACGTTCAGGCAAAGAATGCCAGTCTTCATACCAGAGCATCGATGTTACTGACGAGCAGCGCTCGCCGTCGTTTGGAACATGTGGCGGGAGTTATAAATTATTTTTCGAACAGCCTGCCGGTGATTTGCCGCAAAGTGCAAAGCAGTGGGATGGGAAGAAGACAGATTGGATATCACCAGCTGTATCTGCCCCAAAAGTAAGTGATCTTAGATTTGAAAGTGATAAGAATGGTGATGTGCAATCGGGTAAGGTTGCATTTAAACTGAGTAACTTTGTTGGTCAATATTCCATTGACATTGATACAACAGGAGACGGTAGTTTTACTGCAAAAGGTGACATTAAAGTGAAGCGAACTATGAAAAAAGTTGACAACTCTTTGCAAGAATTTGTGTTCGATGGTGTTGACGCTCGAGGGCAAGTGGTTCCTTCATCTCAGCCTATCGCGATTCGAATAAATGTGGAAAAAGTTGCGGAGATCCATCTTGTCAATGCTGATGTCGAAGGACGTAATGGTGGCTTGGAACTTGTACGTCTCAGTGGTGAAAATGCTCCATCTGGGCGGATGTGCTGGAACGATACTGATCTAAGACCACTTGACAATCAAGCACTTCAGACAAAGGTACTTGATGGACGTGACTGCCCAGACAGTACGCTTACAGCACTTCATGGGTGGGCGTATGCGACTGGTTCATGGGGAGATTTACGCTATATCGACGATTGGGCATACGCAGCGACGAAAGTAGAAGGTGTTTCAAAAATCCAGTATCCGGAGGCAAGTGAACCAATTATTGCTACAGGCACGAACAGCAAGCAGAACGTCGTGATTGCAATAGCGGGTCTTATCCTCTTCGGTATTTTTACAACGTTTATTGTCGTAATTATCGTAAAGCGACGTAATAAAATGAGAATGCTAAAGCAGATGCAACAGCAAAATTTTGGTCCTCCAGGACCTGGTGATCAACGACCACCTAGTCTATAATCGACTGCAATGCTTAGTATTCTTGCACCGTCCAAAACTCTCGATTTCATTCACGACACACCAACCTGGTCTCGTTCAACTCCACCGGAATTTATTGAGGACGCGAGTCGTATCGTAAAAGCTTTACGCGAGCTTGATAAAAAACAGCTTGCATCTCTCATGTCGGTAAGTGAAACAATTGCACTTGTAAATCATGACCGCATTTCTGAGTGGGGAACGCAGAAGAAGTCAGCACTGTGGGCATATAGGGGGGATGTGTATAAGGGAATGTATGCTGACCAATTAACGGAAGCCGATGTTCAGTGGGCAGAGTCGCACCTTAGGATTATGAGCGGACTTTATGGAGTGCTGCGTCCACTCGATGATATTTCGCCGTATCGACTAGAGATGAAATCAAAGCTACATGTTGGCCATGCGAAAGACTTGTATGAACTATGGGCAGATAAACTCGCGAGAATGATTGATAGTGAATCCGGCGGAGTGATATGTAATCTCTCATCAGAAGAATATTCGAAGCCTGTAACGAAGTACTCATCATCTCGAATTATCACGCCTGTTTTTATGGACCATAAACCAAATGGTAAGGTTGGTCCTGTACCTATCTATAGTAAGATGATGCGCGGCGTGATGGCACGTTGGATAATTGATCTCCGGGTAGACGATCCTGAGCGACTCATTGATTTTGATGGGTTCGAATATATGTACGACGCATCTCGGAGTCACCCAAATGCACCAGCCTTCGTTCGTGAAGTCATGAAACCGCTCGTATTCTAAAAAAGTCACTAAGCTACAATCACTCATTAATGCTACGTATGATATGATAAGTAAGTTAACAACCTAAATATCAAGAGAGCGACGAGGGAAACTGGCCCTATGACTCGCCGGCAACCGGGTGAAACCACCACGGTGCTACTTCCAGCCCGACTGTCGGGAAAGATATTTTATCTCTTAAGTAAAATCCTTTCTTTGACCGTACACGGGGTAGATAGAAAGGATTTTTTATGTCTATACAAACAAACCATCGAACCGCCGAGAGTGTCAGTCCGAAGCATCCTGACAAGCTCTGCGATCAAATAAGTGACGCAATACTTGATGCACATCTTGCAGTTGACCCAAACGCTCGTGTTGCAGTCGATGTGGCGGGTGGTCACGGTACGGTCTTTGTGACGGGATTGAGTGCAGTCACAAGCTTTCAAAACGCTCCACATGACGAACTACGCAATGTTGTCGAGGTATGGCTCGATGAACAAGACATTGCGCAGGTGAGTAGTGGTGTGGAATTATTTATTAATCCGGCCGGCGACTGGCAAGTCGGAGGCTTTGAGGCTGATGCAGGGTTGACGGGGCGAAAATTAGCTGTCGATAATTATGGCCCGAGAATTCCACTTGGAGGAGGTGCGTTTAGCGGCAAGGATCCTAGTAAGGTTGACCGAAGTGCGGCCTACATCGCTCGAAAAATTGCCATTGATTACTTACATAAACGAGATGCATCTGAAGTATTTGTGAGACTGGCGTACGCAATTGGCCATGATCAAGCACTCGAGGCAACCGTCATTGTTGATGGGGCTCAGGAGCTGATTGAAGGATATGACCTTACTCCTAACGGCATCATAGAAACATTGGAGTTGAAGCGGCCTATCTATGAACAAACGGCGCGCTATGGTCACTTCGGTCATAATTATGCTTGGGAATCTATAGACTAGAACTGGTATACTGTAGCTATGAAGATTCTTGTTCTTGGTGCAAATGGTCGCGTGGGTAGTAAGGTAGTAGCAAGCCTTCTCGGGCGTGGACATTCCGTCGTTGCTGCAGTACATAAAAGCCATGCGAATGTTCCTGAAGCTGCTGAGGTTTTTCAAATCAATCTTGAAGATAGAGAATCGATTGAAAAAGCTATCATTGGCTGCGATGCGGTTGTCTGTGCGCTCAGTAGCTGGAACGCGCCAAAGCACGATGTCCTTGCGACTGCTATGAAAATCATCATTCCGATAATGGAAGCTTCAGGTGTAAAGCGAATAGTGAGCATCTCTGGTGACGTGGCGCGCGTTGAGGGTGAGAACATCTCGTTACCAATTAGGTTATTTCATATTTTTGCGTTTGGGCCAATTCGGCAAGTGATTACAGACTCTGAAGAGCATATTTCTCTACTAGGCAAGTCAAAGTTGGATTGGACAGTGCTACGTCCAGGGATTATGACATCAGCAGAGCATGGTAACTATACGCTTCGATCATCACATCCGTTTAGCATAACGATTCCTCGAGCGGCGGTTGTTGAAAGTATCGTTGACCTTGTCGAATCAGATTCCTACGTTCGAGCTGCTCCTTTCATCGCACGCTCATGATGGTTTCGCCTAAATGAGTAAAACACAACAACTATGACATCTATGGTGCGGTACACTAAAAC
>JACQGD010000023.1 GCA_016199685.1 Candidatus Saccharimonadota bacterium | reverse complement strand
TAAGCGAGATCATTCGATCGAGACGTTACTACGCCAAAGGGTTTAGTAGCTACCTCGCTAAACCTGTCGTTAAAGCAAGTGAGCGCTCGGGTGCAAAACAAGCTTTCGGTGTCTACAAGCTATTTTTTTCGCAGCCATCAAAGTTAGCCCGAAGCCCATTATTAGGCATCGGTACCATCTTTATGAAAACCCTTGAATTTGCCATTATATTTATAGAATCGAAAGTTCTTTCGAGACGAAGCACTGAGCTTGCATAATGACTATAGAAGAACTAATTACATCACGATCATTTGACCGTAGCATTATCTTTGGGTACTACGGCGGAGGTAACTATGGCGACGAGCTACTCTTAACGATACTTATAAATATTCTCTTGAATAATAAAAACACTGACATTGAATATGCCTACATGAATCGAGAGACACATAGTCTACTTAACCACACTTATAATGCCACTCCTCGATTTGGCTTTTATGAGATATTAAAAAGTATTTTTAAATCAAAGAATATCATCGTTGGAGGCGGCGGGCATTGGGGTCTTGATGCAAACAAAACAGTCTTTATCATGTCTTTGATGTTGCTTGTAATGCGCACGGTGTTTCGCAAAAACATCTACCTCATAGGCGTTGGGTATTATGGATCAACTGATAAAATCGGCCATTTTAGCGCGCGCATGGCGTCAATAGCTGCAAATGAAATCCTTGCTCGTGACAAAGAGTCATATGCTCACTTCCGTAAGCTTTCATCTCATACACACTTAGATAAAGACATCGCATTTAGTCTCGACATCGATGGCCTTAAGTCAAGAAGCAAGATCGATGATGAAGTGGACCTACAGTCTGGCGATAAAAACATATTTGTTACGCTACGAAATTTTCGAGGAAGCCGAGGAAAAGTATATGAAAGCATAATCACCGAACTCGTCACGCTTCACTCTGATGTTCGTTTCATCTTCCTCCTCCTCGAACCAGCTCATGCAAATGAACAAGGAAAAGACTTTATTGAGAAGCTGAAGGTAAGCAATTCAAACGTTACTTCATATTATTTTCACGACAATCCACTTGAGATAGCTTCATTCTTTAAAGCTCATAAAAATAGTGCACGGCTCATAGCCCCTCAGTACCACGCTCAGTTAACAGCGCATCTTGTTGGCATGGACTTCTTGCCCATGTCGTACGACAATAAAGTAAGTCAACTTCTCAAAATGTTTGGGAAAACACCAATTCCGATAGAGAGCGTAGACAAAGTAACCATAACTAGATTCATAGAGGCAGCTACTTCCTAAATTTTATGTTTTCATTTTTCCGACAGTTTGCTGACAATTTTATTGCCCAGGGCGACTACGCCCTTCCTTTTAGGCTTGTCGATTACTTGTACAAAAACTTCTTTCTATGGTCATTTCAAGCAGGTGCGGCAAATCTAGACGGAGTACTTCGTATACCAGGGAGGCTCATTGTTGTGGCGACATTTGGTATATTCGGAAATCTCGTGGCATCGTATTTTTACCTTGGACTATCCTACGCCATCGTCGCTGTTTCCTTTTGGGTGTTTCTTCGCTACTTTTTAAAGATACGTTCCCTGCCACTTCTCATTATCCTTACGCTCCTTGTCGCACTCAGTCCTGCATTTCTTGGAAATACTGCAAAGGTAGGCCTTGTCGCAGCAGCAGGTCTGCTTCCGTTATGTCTACTATTCACTAAGCAATTTTTTCGAACGAATAAATTCGTGTACCTCTTTGGCATCATCCTATGCCTCAATTATTCCCTTATACATCCTTATAATTTCACGATGAATTTTGTGTTAACAGGCATGTATGCACTGTACTTATTTATCCGCTACTATCGTAAAACATTTAAAAAGTATCTCCCGAACGTATTATTAGCGGGCGGAGCGGCAATCCTCATGAGCATGTATTTCATCCTCCCGATAGCCGCAGTTGGAACCATCGATAAATCTGTGCTCTCCCAGGATATATCCACAGAACCGACAGATTATAGTGGCATTATCAATATAGCTAACGCAGGCGATCCAATATCCGCCTTTACCTTAAGTAAACATGTATTTCTGGACTTTAATTATTACACTGCAACAACTTACATACTCTACACGATTGGAGTTCTCGCCTTGTACGCGGTTATCATTGGCTTATTCCTCCTAAAGAAAGAATCATATAGCCACCATGATCGATTCATCCTCATAGGCATGTTATTTGCGGTCACACTTTTTATTTTTATGAGTAGTGGACACGCTATCGCCAGTGCAATCTTTCAATATCTCGTCACAATTCCCGGCGGATGGATATTCAGGTCACCCCTTAAATGGCAATTATATATTCCGTTCTTCTTAATTACGGCACTAGCTATTCAACTTAAATATTTTAGAGGGAAGCGTTTACGCTATATCCTCATAGCACTCTGTGTCTCACTCATCCTACAAAGCAGCTACCTCGTCACCGAAATATATACCAAACTACTTACTCCGCGCGCTGTTGTAACATTTTCGCAGTTATCAGCAATACCTGATGGAAATCGAATCTTATATCTTACTGGCTCTGACTGTGCAAATTATCTCAATAAAAACCCCAGCGTTAACACAGAATTGAACCAAGTGCTCAATTCCAAACAGATACAGGTCAAAAAGACATCTCAACTCAATAGCGGCATTGTTAAGGCAAGCGATTACGACTACGTCCTTCTCTGCAAAGAAGACGGAGCAAAACTATCAGAGACTCAAGAAAAGTTTACGCTTAAAGAATCATTTAATACCGGTGCCTTCAGATTATACAAAAACACTATAAATACTGCTCAAACTCAAACAATATCTCAGCTCTATAAAACAGGTGACGCTGGCGACCTGAATCAAAAAACATCATTCATTGATAGTACTTTTTCTAAACGACCCGGGTTTCTTTCTCAGGAGAGCATAATTGACGCACCGACTCTTACTCAAGTGTACAGCGGAGTATCGGATACGAGTGTTAGCGGTGATAAGATAGCTATCTCACGCATTACCTCAAAGAACACATCTCTTCTCTACAATACAAAGCCTATCTATTATCAACAGGAAGGTAACATCGTCAATATATCACCGACTGCTCAAAACAATTATCAAAAGCGGGATCCAAAACAATCCTTCGAGTTGAAACACCATGATGACGCAACGACCAAATACATATATCACGCATCTGCCCCAATTAAAAACTCCATCAAGAATGGCTCATTCGAGTCTGGACCATGGACAGAAAAAGTTGAAGACTGTTTTAATTATGACGATCAGCCAGATATATCAATGGCGATATCAAAGGACGGCTCAGCTGAAGCAAAGAATAACTTGGCACTCTCAGCATCGCGACATGTAGCCTGTACATCTCAAAATATTGACATTAAGAATGCTGAAAATCTTCTGCTGTCGTTCAAATATAAAAGTAACGATGCAAAAGTTGCAGGCTATTCTCTCGTGTTCAATGACAAAAACAGAAGTACCTATGGTGCGCGTCCAAAAGTAGCTGCAGGGAACTGGCAGAATTATTCAACAGTGCTACCAGTGCCCGATGACGCGTCTCATGCACGTCTCATTTTGTATGGATACCCTAAGGATCAAGTTATCGGTACGACGACACAATATGACGCTGTATCTGCGTATCAAATCGGAGATGACGTCAGTGGTCTATTTAATATCGAAAAGCCGCAAAACACTTTCCACTATACAGAAGCGAAAATAAAAACCGAGACAATATCGCCCGCGGAAAAAAGAATTACAATTCCAAATGCTTCAGGTATGCATGCTATTAAAAATAAAGACACATTTAGTCAGAACTGGCAGATGCTCTATAAAGGTAAGTTATCCGATGCAATCACCCCTATTACTGTCGATGGCTTCGATCAAGGATGGATCGTTGATACGGAAAAATTATGTGCTGAAAATGATTGCCAGTCCAACCAAGGCGATGGCCATTTACTCGAATTTACTATGAGATATAAGGGTCAAGATATGCTCGTACTCGGATCAATAATCAGCGGTTCGACATTTCTTATCATTGTAGTTGCTTTGCTAGTACGAAAGATAAAGAATAAGCATGCCTAAGAAACACATTCTTTTTTTTCTAATCGTAAGCATAGCGATCCTTCTTCCACTTTTAAATCCTGGATATATATTAAGCTTTGATATGCCCTGGGGACCACATCTTGTCGAAGTCGATCAGACGAAAAATACCTACAGCCTTCACCTTGTCATTGATGCAGTTTCTTATATTACAAGTGGGTGGTTCGTTCAAAGAGTAGTGCTACTCTTACTACTCTTAGGTTCGATGTGTGGCATATACAAACTCCTAAAAACTATACAGCCAAGCATTAACGATACGATCGTTATGTTCGCTTCCGTTTTGTACGTGTTTAACCCTTTCTTTTCTACAAGATTTGTCGCCGGGCAATGGCTCGTACTCATTGGATACCTCCTTCTTCCATGGACGCTCCGTGCTCTTTATATTTTCTTCAAAAAGCTCTCAATAAGAACGTCATTGCCGGTTGCACTCTACTTGACACTTATTGGTCTAACGTCCATTCATGTGATCGGCATTGTACTCATTGCTGCGGCTGCCTTAGTGATGCACTCGGGTGCGTATATGTGGAAGAAAAAAATCTTGTATATTACTGCTATCGTCATCACCTGGTGTATCCTGAGCATCTCGTGGGTCGGACCACTTATTGCTGGAGATTCTCAGGTGCGGGCGGAGATTGAGAGCTTTTCAAAGACAGAAATGGAGGCATTCGCAACTCATGGAACAATCCTGGATAGTCCTCCAATAAGCGCAGCACTACTTACTGGTTTTTGGGCTGACGATACAAATCGATACATATTACCTTCGCAGCTTCCAGTCTGGTGGATAGGAGTATTTATCATTATGACGATGGTAATTACAGGCATTGTACAAGCTATAAAACGTCGAGACAAACTTGGATATACATTTATATCACTCGGGGTTATATCGTGGCTACTTGGTATAGGGATCGCATGGAATGTTTCTGCACCACTCACGGAGCTACTCGCGCACATTGTCCCCTACTACAACGGCTATCGTGAACCGCACAAATGGCTCATGTTACTTACACTTGTCTACGTCTATTTAGCAGCTATCGGAGCACAGTGGCTCTATACGCGAATAGCTCGCTATAAATCTATTTGGCTCAATTATGGATTCGTTACCCTCCTGTTTGTATCGCCATTCCTTTTTGCGCCGACGCTTGCATGGGGCGCCGCTGGTCAGCTAAAGTCTGTCGAATATCCACAACAATGGCAAGAAGCCAAGACATATTTAAATACAAACACCGATAAAAATACTACCGTTCTTGTGCTCCCATGGCATATGTATTTGCCTATTAGTTTTGTTGGTCGTGTCGTCGGAAACCCAAGTGGGTACTACTTCGACCAAAAGATGATCACGGGTAATAACTTCGAACTCAAAGGCGTACAAGATCAGCGGCAAACTCCACTCACAAAATATGTTAACTCAACCCTCAGCACCCCCTCTTCATTTCCAAAAGCAGGTGTCGGTGAAAACCTGAGGAAGTACGACGTTGAGTATGTACTCCTGCTCAAAGAAGCAGATTGGCAAAACTATACATGGCTCAACTCACAGTCAAAAATAAAACCAGTCGTCAGCAATGATAAACTAATCTTATACAAGGTAGAAAGGTAGACTATGCAAAAATCAGTTGACGGCATAAACCGCACTCCAATCTCCCACGATATATATCTGGCAAAGCGACGACTCGATAGTAATCGTCAATCATTTGTTTCAATTCAACGACGCGAATCCTTAAAGCCTGTCGATAGAATACTTTCTGATATTGATCTCGATTTGAAGCCTGCGCCTCAACGTGAGTTGGTCATTAATGTATCTCGCCACTTTTCTATTCGTGCGAGTATTTCCATTGTTGTGCAGTATATTCTTATTGCCGCTATTGGCATCGCATCTGCATATAGTACCGACATTGGACAATGGTTCGTCTTAGCACTTGCTGTCTACGTCATCGCAACAAGACAAGATTCCCGGCTCACCTATGGTATCGCACTGTTCATCATGATCTCCGTACCGTTCTTCCAAATCATCAATCAGCCAGGTGTCGCAAACAACATGACAATCTATGTGTTTGAGCTCCTCGTACTTGGAACGCTGCAGTCACTCATCGAGCTAAAATTTACTCAAAAATCTGAAAAGTAACACAGTCTTTTTTGCTATCAAAATAAGCGTTTTGTGAAATATTTAACAGAGAGAAAACTCAGGAAACTAAAATCTGCACGCAAGGTATATAAATGGTAAAATCATATATGTAGTGTTAACGTTAATCGCGAATGAAAGGGGATTATTATTATGGTTCATAAGAGTAACCAACTCGTCGCAAAAGGAGTGTTTGCTATTGCAGCAGTTGCACTCGTCGGAGCAACGACTGCTACATATGCCCTCACCAATGCATCAACTAACGTAACCAGTGGGTATGGAGGGAGTGAAACTGCCGTCCAAGCATCTAACGACTTTGATGCTGATTTCACAGCCTATACCGCTTCTTTCAACCAGAGCGTGTCGGCATTGTCGGCAAAAGCTAAAGCAGATCTCACTGCTACGGGTGCGGCGCAAGTTGACCAGTTCGATGCTAAGTTTGCATCTGGCACCACAGAACTAAACCAAACCGTTGCAAGCGCATCGGAAAAGTTCCGTGCCGATGTAACGACAGCTATCAACTCAGGAGAGAGCAAAGACAAGTTCATCGACTCGTTCAACCGAGCAAAAGCTGACTACTAGCACGCACTCGATGCAGCAAAGAATGATTTTGCAGCCGTCGTCAGCAATCTTGGACATAGCTCGAACGTCACTAAAGATGAATTCATTGGTGGATTCAATAGTGTACGCGATAGCTATGGCAACAAACTTGAAGGAGCAAAAAACACCTTCGCAGATAAAGTATCTAACTCATAGATACTTACAATCAAACAAAATACGCCGCATATCGCGGCGTATTTTATATTACCCTGTTTAGTTCTCTAATACGGATAATATATTGCCGGCAGGGTCTTTAAACCATGCAATGTCCGGTCCTTGGTTGACAGACTTACCGCGTAATATACCCTTTTCATCTTGAGCAGCTGGTAGCGAATCGTACCGTTCGAACATCACACCTTTTTCGCCGAGCGCTTCAACTGCAGTATCGATACTATCAATGGGGAAATTTAAAATAGTATATGTCGCTGGAACATGATCAGGTTTCTCGTAGACAAAGATCGGTGCTCGATCATTTATTTTGATATGCAAACCCATGACATCACCCGTCACACTGAGTCCCAAAACTGTGCTATAAAAATGCATTGCTGCATTGATATCATTTACCGTAAACCCACTAAATGCTTCACTTTTACCTAACATACAGCCTCCGTTCTTAGTACTGCTCTTATCATACGCCTACTCTACTCGACGTGCGAATAGTTCCTCAGTCTCACGCATAAATATCTCTGCAGTTTTCGGACCGACACCATACAATTTTTGTAATCGTTTCGAAAATTCGTCTTCAGTTTCACTACTTTCTAACATCAGCATGAGCGAGCCATCATACATCTGAATCAATTGCTCCATACAAGTACGAAGCGCCCTGGTCATCACCTCATCATATCGAGTGTATTTTCCTTCATCCAAAAGCTGTACGAGTGCTCGCGGCCTCATCTCGAGTATCGCCCAGGGTGTGTCTATTTTGCGCTCAATAAATAATTGCCACGTATTAGCTGCTACCTTCGATTGAATTGGCTTTCCAAACAAATACGAAAGCAAGAACCAACGGAACAAATCGTCATCACCACTCGTCACATCAAGACCAAAGTCTTCGGCATGATGAACTGGCTTTGGCTTTTTACCTTTTGTCGGCCTCTTTTCGTTCATTACATTAATCTTTCGCATTGGCAGCTATTGAGCCGTACCATTCAAGCGCAGCTTTACGCGCTTCTTTGTGATCGACGATAGGTACTGGATAATCTTTTCCAACAATGCAGCTGAATTCTTTCTGCTCTTCATCAGTCATGCTCCACGGCTCACCTAAATGCTTCGTCGGTACGTTTTTGAACTGAGGCAAATACCTTCGAATATATTCTCCATTTGGATCAAACTTCTGCTGCTGCAACGTGGGATTATAAAGTCTACGAAAAACTGGCGCAGGGTCTACACCAACACTTGCGATCCACTGCCAGTTACCATTGTTGTTTGCCATATCTCCATCGATAAGCCATTTCAAGAAGTGTGTTTCACCCTCTCGCCAATCAATCCCCAGGTCCTTTGTAAGAAATGATCCGACAATGAGTCGTGCACGATTATGCATCCAACCTTCACGCAGCAACTGCGTCATTGCGGAATCGACTATCGGATAGCCAGTCTGAGCATTCTCCCATGCCTCGAGGTGTTTTTTATTGACGCTCCATTTTGCGCCATGGTATCGCGGTTGGAATTCTTGTTTCGTATTATCTGGGTAGTGAAGCAAAATATAATGATAAAAATCACGCCAACAAAGCTGTCGTCGGAACGCTACTGATGGGCCGTCATTACCAAGCTTCGATTCTATTTCACGGGATGAAATACACCCAAAATGAAGATAGCTACTTAGCCTAGATGTCGAGTCGTCACCAAGATCGTTTTGGCCATGTCCGTATCGTTCGAGATCATGTTTCAAAAACTCCGTAAGACGCGTACGCGCTGCCGATTCTCCGCCAGAGAGTGCATCCTCTGATAGTTGAGATTTCTGTGTAAGCTTTTCTATGCGAGGGATTGTACCTACGTTAACATTAGAAGGAATAGTCGGAAGCGACGCCGGCTTTTCATGCACAGACCTACGATCAATCTGAGCCCACTGCTTGTAAAAAGGAGTAAAAACCTTCATTACTTTACCGTTTTTCGTTTCGATCCCTCGCAGACTATCGACAATTAAATGCCCGGCAGATCCAATAAAGTCTATACCGATATCTTCAAACCGCTTTTTCATTTGCTGATCACGCGAACGCGCATACGGCGTGTAGTCGATAGTGTAATGAACCGATGACACGCTTTGTTTCTTTGCTAAATCGACAAGTTCATCGAGATTTTCAAGGAGTACCAAATTACTGCCAAGCTCTTGCAATGACTTTTTCAAGTCTTGCAAGCTTTCGATTAAAAATCGATTACGATTTGACGATGCTCGGCTGGAAGTAAGCAAGGTTGAGTCTAAGACAAATACAGGCAGCACATCGCCTGTTGATACAGCGTCGTGGAGAGTGGGATTGTCGTGTACGCGCAGATCGTTACGAAACCAAACAATAGTTTTCTTAGCCATACTTACATTCTTTCTTGGTTAGACTGGTATGTATCTTATTCTACAACTTTCGGAGTTCTGATCCTGTAATCTTACTTACATACTAAACTTTTTGTAAACGATCGAGAACTGCGTACATCTCGTCGGCAGTTACACGCACATTGAAAAGTTCCGTGTCGGGCTGGAGAAGCGTCCCATTTTTGAGCATACCGATAGTAACTGCATCAAAACCAATCGCATCGATAAGTTGAGCCACAAGTGCATTTGCATCTGTATCATCTCCCGCTAATGCAATCGCCCTTCGTTTTTCGTCACCTTTAGGGAGCGCGTGCTCTTCGAGCTCGCTATATGCAACTGTATTGAGTGTTTTCACAATTCGGGCGCCAGGAATCGATTGGGCGATGAGCTCACTCGATGAGTCAGCGTATTTTTCAAATTCAGCAATTTTTCCATCGACAGGAGACCAGTAATTCATTGCATCGACGACAATTTTTCCTGCCATTTCGCTAAGTGGGAGGGTCTGATACTGACGCAGTGGAGTGGCAAGAATTATAATATCCGCCCATTTAATTAACTCGTGAACCTCCATAGCCTGCACACCAGGTAAAAGTATTTGTAATTGCAGTTTTAAACTATCCGGAGCACGCGAATTAATAATGGCGACGTTTTCATAGCTTCCCGCAAACATTCTTGCTAGCGCCGTACCAAGCTTTCCAGCGCCAATTATACCTATTTTAGGACTCATGCTTTGTCTCTTTAAGCATTTCGGCTACGCGAGGTTTCACTACTTTTGCAAGTAATTCAATCGCATGCAAAAACTTCTCTTGAGGCATTTGACCGACGTCCATTTGTAGAAATATTCGCGTCACACCAAATTGAGTATGCGCCTCAACCATACGCCGCGCTATTTCCTCTGGATCGCCGGCGAACAATGCGCCGTCTTCGTTTGATTCGTAATCGTAATGTTCTCGTGAAGGAGCGGCAAAACCGCGAACCTTACCGAGTGTTGCCATCGTCCAATGCCAGTGCTTCCAGAACGTATCTTTCGCATCTTTTGCATCATCCGCGACAAATCCAGGAACAGCAAATGACACTTCTGGCGTAAAACCCTCGGGTCCGTACTGCTCTGCAGCTGCCCGGTATAAGTCGGTCAATGGCTTAAACCTTGATACGTGACCTCCTATGATTGCATACGCAATAGGTAAACCATGCACCGCAGCATTGATTGACGATTGTGGATTACCTCCTGTTGCGAGCCAGATCTTGAATGGCTCGTCAGACTGAGGAACAATCTTGGCGTTGTTAAGCGTAGGGCGAAACTTTCCATCCCACGAGAAGCTTTCATTCTTACCGAGAGAATTGAGCTGTAGTAGCAATTCAAGTTTTTCATTATAGAGCGCTTCATAATCTTTTAGCTCATACCCAAAGAGTGGAAACGATTCAGTTGATGAACCACGGCCAGCGATATACTCGACTCGCCCGCCTGAAATAATGTTCGCCGTTGAATACTGCTGAAACACGCGGACAGGATCGTCGGTGCTCAGTACTGAAACAGCGCTTCCAAGCTTTATTCGTTTCGTCGTCGCAGCGGCCGCAGCAATAATTGTCGCTGGTGAACTCGCAGGAAAATATTCCGTATGATGCTCGCCAACGCCAAAGAAATCTAGCCCTACTTTGTCTGCGTACTGAATCGCTTCGAGAAGATTCTTCGTCGCATCACTCGTCGAGCCAAGTTTATTATCTTTTGTGCGTTGCACGTCACCGAAACTATATACCCCAATTTCCATCATTCCCCCTATAATTTATTTGCGTTAATACCAACAGCCTTAAGTTGCTGATCGTTGAGCTGATACGACTTACTTCTGCCCTCTTTCTGTACAATAATAACACCAGCCGCCTCTAGCTTTTGCAAATGGTGACTCAGTGTTGGCTGCGAAAGCTTTAGGGCTTCAGAACAAGATTTCACTACATCTGTCGATGCGACTGGTTTCGTTTGCATGGCTAAATGACGTACGATATCGAGTCGTACATCGTCAGCAAGTGCCTTGAGTATTATTGTCGTATTCATATACTATATTATATCGATATATTTAAATACGTCAATACATAATTATATATCACCAATAATGAGTGAGGTATAATAGCCTTAAGCTATGACAAAACAAATATCTTCGATATCCTCCGCCTCCTCTCTCGCTCGTCTCCGTATTCTCTTACGAGGTATCCCCAAGAAGCACTATATAGAGTCGATCGTAGTCATATTCATACTTGGTGTCATACTGTGGGCCACGACGCTTCTCACACCTTATCAACCAAAGCCACAGCTCAGTTTCTATAGCTCCGATGATACGCGCGCTACATCAGCGACATATCATCGTGCGACAATCATTGCTATCGAAGATTCCTCACTCAAAGTAAAACCTCTCGATGGTGATATTTCAAAAGACGAGGTTAGTGTTCCCTATAATAAATCATCACGAAACTCAGTACTAAAAAATGGCGACACTATTCTTGTCATTGCAAATACATCTACGGACACACTCAATTATATTGATCGTTACAGAATCCCTGGCTTAGTCATTATTATTGCCTTATTTATCACGTTAGTCGTCGTAGTAGGCCGCCGCCGTGGTATAAGCAGCCTAGTAGGACTAGGCGTCAGTATTGCTGTTGTTGGATGGTTCGTCGTGCCTCTTATCATTGCTGGACATAATGCACTCTTAATCTCGGTTATTGGTGCATACCTCATCGCATTTTCATCTATTATCATTGCACACGGGCGTAAACCACGCACCTTCATTTCGATTGCCTGTGTCTCGATCATTCTCCTTGTCGTTGCTGTCGCTTCTCAAATTGCAGTGACGCTTTTAGGCCTCAGTGGACTGAGCGATGAATCATCAAGCTACCTCTCCGTAGCCAAGCCACAAATCGATCTAGCAGGAGTCACAGTCGATGAACTACAAAAAGCCAACCACTCGCTAACAGTTAAAGAGTTATATGCGCGCGCATCATCAGTCGGCGGAGAGCATATTGCCTCGCTCGTCAACACACTTGCACTTGTCTACGCTGGAGCAGCCCTACCTATCATCATCTCGCTAACAAGCTACAGTAATAATCTCATGCTCCTCTTTAACGGTGAGTATCTTGCTACAGAGATCGTACGCACTATCATCGCGAGCTCTGGTCTTGTACTGGCAGTCCCCGTAAGTACGATTATCGCAGCGAATATACTCCACAAACGCCACGCCTCGCGTCATCGCAGGCTAGCTTCCTGATGCTTGTTTAAGCGCTTAGTATACCTGCTGCCACAAGTGCGTTGTAATGACGAGGATCGTCAGCTTTTAAAAATGCTGCGACCTTACCCAATACAACCTGGTCAATAATTAAATCAAATTGTTTAGCAAATGTAATGATGCGTGCTTCAGCCGCGTCTGCCTCTTCTTCGGTTTCGACAAGAAGTTCGATTTCTGCAACCGCGTAGGCAAATGAAGAATCACGATACGTGACCGTGTCGACATCGATATGAAAGCCTTGTTTTTCATAGCTTGTTCGCTGCGTATAACAAGTCATGAACTTTTTAATTCCTGCTTCAGAGAGCGCTTCATTTAGATGAGCTACTTCTCCGAGTCCAAGCTCACGGGCAATTGCAGCCTCGTCAGTGAGTTCGTGATATCTATTTGTCGCCACCCCAGAGCCTGATTTTAGTGGCATCTTCAGTTCAAATACACCATCCCTCTCACGAAACCACAGATCGTTTTTCGTCAGCGAGAAATCACTCGTATCTAAATACGAGTCTGTTACGAGCTTTACGCCGGATTCGACAGACCCTTTGAGTAGTGATTCTTGTTGCTGCGGTGTAAGTAGGAATTTCTTTTCAATCTCAATCATATAGTTAGAGTATAGCATGCTAAAATAAGGTAAATCTTAAATGATATTACGCCATGGAAAAACATCGAATATACACAACCAGCTTCGCAAGTGTTTACCCACATTACGTCGCTAAGGCCATCAAAAAAGGACGCACGAAGTCTGAGGTTGACGAGATTGTTCGTTGGCTCACCGGCTACTCTCAAAATGATCTGGAAATTATCCTTATAAATAATACAGATTTTGAGACATTCTTTTCTAAAGCCCCTCGTATCAATCCACTTCGAGCATTGATAACAGGTGTAGTTTGCGGCATACGAGTTGAGGAAGTAAACGAACCCCTCATGCGAGAAATCCGCTATCTCGACAAGCTAATCGACGAACTCGCAAAGGGCAAAGCAATGGAGAAAATACTTCGTAAATAAATTACGCTCAAAGCGTCATATAAGTATTCGTCGTTAGCTATTATCGATAGTTGTTATTTTGAGCGTATCGTTTGGCTCAGGCATCGAATTATACTTTTTTACGACACTATACTCGACTTCTTCCTTTATAACCTCTTCAATCGAAATTACCTGATGATTAGGTTTGACGATGAATGTATCGCGATCGACATGAATTTTCGCATAGTCATCAAGACCGAGAACTATTCGATCATCACAGTTTTCATCCGAGCATTCACATTTAAATTGCAATATTAGGTCATCATCCCGAACGAGATCATGGTCACCGTCCTCACGGTGCATGGCATCGAGAGTGTCGAGATCGATACCCACTTTTTCATTTTTGCGCCGAAAGATCATTTCATTTTCTATCTGCTTTTGTTCGGCTTTAGTAATACTCATGAGATCATTTAAGCATGTTTTGATGTAAACTCTCTATATAAACTCTCGTACCGTAGCTTTCAATGCTCAGGTCCACTTTCTAAAAATAAAATAAGAGACGCTTTCACGTCTCTTATTTGTGTAGAAGATTTGCACCAACAGATGTAGTCTACTAACTAAATAACTTAGTGTAACTGAACTATTGAACTTGATTGACTACATATAATGATCTTGTGCTGTATCACTTGATCTTCCATATACTAATTTACAGAACATCCTACGAGCCGTCAATGCTTTTTCATAAAATTGATACTATTAATGCTTATTCTTGTTTTATAGAAATAATTAAAAAGAGAACCTTACCTTTTCCGAATGAAATCTATGAGTAACCCTAGCGCACAGATTGCTAGCGCACAGATTGCTATGATCACAACAAGTATTACAGAGAGAATGAGATCATACGATGCATAACAGTCTATAGAATTTTCAGTTGGGGTAGAGCACGGAATAATTGTGCTAATAACTTCACCAAATTGCATTGTCTGCGCGACCAATAAAAGCACCGTACACAAGACGGCTATGGATACTGTTATTCTATACTGTTTCTTATTATTCATCGCTTAACTATCAATATACCCTATTCGTTTGTTAATAAAAGATCATCGTCCGCTGCTCAAGGAATGCGAAAAACTATTTTACGTTTATTGAGCACTGAGAGCAGTGGAGTGTTTTAGAGCCGCTTTCTGACTCAGCATACTTTGCAGTAGCGTAACCACCTAATCTAATTGAATCAATGTTTACAGAAAATGCCTTATCCCTACTTACAGCCCCCGAAGCTACATAAATCGGTTGATCATCAATGTAAACAAAACTTCCCCCATCGCATAATCCATGGCTCGGACCAGGTACTATCTCTTCATTTTCATTAAGCATTTTATCACTACAGCTAGTCTGAATCCGTGTTACCTTGCCAGATAACTCATAGGTTTTAAGGTCTGGCGAAGGTGGCAGCAGTGAAGATATATGGCTGGTTCTTTGAAGAATAAAGTATGAAATACAAATGACAAATAAAATCATTGTTATTGTAATGCAGATATATACAAAGTACTTGCGCTGCTTAGGAAGAATATTTTTCAACATAAAATCATTATAGCCCATTTTGCTTATGCTTAGTTGTAGTTAGGAGGTGTATTTCAGTAACAGTTAATGAGTTTCACATCGGTCTTATTTACAGTTGATCATATACGTCTTTATCACTGGACGCCAAAGATCAATGAGCAGTGGATCTTCTGGGCCTGAGATTTCTGCCCATCCTTGTCCTTCATATGCTTCAAGTGTATTAAGCGCAGTACTCTTGACTGTAGTGGAGGGATTCGGTCACATCCTGCGAGCCCGTGAGTTCGCTGTTGACGATTAATCTTCGTCGGAACATCAACCACAAATAATACAGCCTGTTAGTAGTCTTAATTTGAGGTATAGCGGCTAAAGCCTTCGGGGGTTCGAATCCGCAGCTCAAGCACAAAGAAAAAAGTCCTAGATCAGAAGATCTAAGACTTTTTTCATGGCTGGGGTGGAGGGATTCGAACCCCCGAATGCTGGTACCAGAAACCAGTGCCTTACCACTTGGCGACACCCCATCGGCAGTACAAATTGTACCACCGATGACGTATCAACTCAAGTATTAGGCTTTGGCGCTTAGCTTTGCGGGCTCTACTTCCTTTTTCGAAACATGTTTTTTGACGAGGAAAAAGCTGCGAATTTCATAAAGAAAATACACGCCCACTCCAACCCACAGTAGTGACCAAATTAGCCCGAAAATATTGAGCGAGATGATGTTAACAATAATAATCACTGCAGCATTGATCACTGCCACAAGAAAGAGCAGATCCCAACCACGCTTCTTCAAAGATTTTAGAGGCGAAACGGCAAGGCCAAGTATTGCTGTTTCAACTACATATAGCGCGATTGAGATGATCGTTGTGACAAGAACTATTCCACCAATCGCAGCACCAACTGTCGCACCCACTCCGGAGCCAATTACAGCACCTCCTAGCGTGAGGCCGAACATAGCAATGCCAAGTACAGAAAGTAATCCTACTAACCCAAGTGCACTAATCGCAACGCCAATAAGAATGAGCCACCATGCATTTTCTGCGAACCATTTTTGAATATGGACAGGTAGGTGTGGAAGCTTATCATACTGCCGCTCAAGACTCAGTTCTAGTTTATGAATTGTTTCCATTGCACCTCCGTTATTTAGATTAACCTCATCATACGCTGAGGACATAGAAATAGCAACTATTTCTGCGAACGCGCGCGTACTCGCAAGCTAGGCCACATGTTCCAGCTTACCCAAGCCGTAAGAAGTGCAAGTAGTACTACATATGCCACACTCCACCAACCGAACGGTAGTGTCAGTGCACCACCCAAAAAGCCTGCGTCATTTACCGCATTAACGCTCAACGCTACAGAAACGGTGATATATATCCATGCAACCGAGACAAGCCAGCCAGCAACCATGCTCACGATTCGCATCAACGGACTTACATGCATACGGAGTAGGAATGGTAACGCAAATACCTCTCCTGTAACAAGAAGACTGGCGATCACCGTTGCACGCGCCTCTCCTCCTCCGAGTCCAAAGCTCGTCAGCAGCGGAACGAACTCTTCAAATGCGTACAATTGCCCTACAGCCATGAGTATAAATAACCCCGCAAGAGCAAGCGCGACAAAAGGCGTCTTACTATTTTTTACTTTGGGCGGTGGAGTCGTGCGGGCAAATGTAACCATATCTTTAGTATACTGCACTTAAATCGACAAAAACGTTGTTATTTTAAACATTTCGCTTGCGCTTTGAGCTTTAGTCATATATTGTTAAGAACAGCGAAGGTTACAGAAAAAAACAAACACAACTCCAAAAAAACTTGTTGTGACTGATCGCTCTACGATACCCCACCACAACAGAACACCCCGGCAATTTGTCGGGGTGTTCGTTTTATGTTCAATTGACTATTCTGCTTTAAATGAGTTATCTGCTCGCCACTTCGCAATCAGCGCGTGATTACCACTAAGTAGTACATCGGGAACTTTCATGCCTTTAAATATCTCAGGACGTGTGTACTGAGGATACTCCAATGTCTCACCATCACTAAAACTTTCAATCTCAGCACTCGCTTCTCCGCCAAGCACGCCTGGAATCAAGCGAACAATACTATCAATGATCGTCATAGCAGGTAACTCGCCACCAGTAAGCACATAGTCGCCTACTCGAATCTGCTCATCGACAAGCGAGACAACACGCTCATCATAGCCTTCGTAGCGACCACAGATAAAGATATAGCCCTGCTCACTATCATCAGCGTGCGCTTGAGCTGCAGCCTGCACCCAGCGATCTCCTCGGGCTGTCATGAGTAGGACTTTCGCACTTGGATCATTTTCTTTTGCTTTTTTGACTGCAGCAAAAAGAGGCTCTGGCTTAAGGAGCATACCATCACCACCACCATACGGCGTGTCATCAACCGTTCGGCGTGGACCGATTCCAAACTCACGCAGATTAATTGTCGAGAGTTCGACGATTTCATCTCTTTGAGCCTTCCACATCATGGAGTTTTCAAAGACGCCCGTAAACATTTCGGGAAAAAGAGTAATAACTTGGAGCTTTCTCATCTATACCAGTGTAGCCGATATTGACTTATTTGTAAATATTTGTTATAATATTTAGGTCACATTCCACTATGACAGGAGAGTTATGAATTTCATCCTCGGACTTGTCTTGATAGGCCTGAGTTCTTGTTTCCTATGGGGTGCCATCCTCGGAGATGCACTCAACATGACAATCCTACAAATCGTAGGCGCCACAGTGTGTACATATCTCATCGCAATGGGCATAGCAGTCTCCAGCCAAAACGACTAGCTCATCAAAGGAAGTTCGCCGTAGAAGCTTAATCGCTTTTACAGGCTTGAGCTCCTTCGGTGGGCTTCCTTTTTTATTTACTCCTTATGCTGCTATACTAGCCTCAGTATGGAACCAGCAACATCGCAAGTACCACTCCAAGCCGCCCCTGTCGCCCCAGAAGAAAGCGACAAACATTTCCTGACCGTTTTTTTCTTTAGCTTCATGTGGGGGATGTTCGGTGTCGATCGGTTCTACCTTGGACAGCCGTGGCTTGGCGTTGCAAAGCTTCTCACACTTGGCGGATTTAGCATATGGACAATTGTCGATCTTGCCATCATCATGACCGGTGGCATGCGAGATAGTAAAGGCCGGCCTCTCAAAGATTTTGCCATATACAAAAAACTCGCTGGCAAAACAGTCCTTTGGTTTGCAGTAGCTTTTGGAGGCGTCATGCTCGTTTCAGGTATTCTGACAATTTTCACACTCTATACGGTCGCTACGCAGTTTATTGACGGTGGTTATTTAGATCAGACAAATCAGCTCCAGCAACAGCCACTCTCCCTTTAACGCCCTACCTACATTGACAAGTTAGCAATATATAATTATAGTATATATTATCTAACCCATCGAAACCCCGTAGGAGCGCTAATGAGTGAGACGCACATTTCTACCCAATACGGTTACAAAAGACGCAGAAGAGATGCCATCATCTGCTATAACGACAGTAGTGCCAAGTACATGGTAACCCAACGCATTGCAATGATTGGCGACCAAATCAGAAAAATATGGAAAACAGGTCGTCGGCCGCTACTCATTTCGATCGTGCTACTGGTCACGCCTTTTCTTTTCTTCGAAGACAAGACGACTGCATTGAAGCTTGGACTCTTCCTATCGGTATCAGCATTTGTCGTTCACGAAACGGTCAGCTTCAGACTCATCGCATTGTCGAATAAAAGTCAGCGGAAGATCTTCTCTCACACCGTGAATGATCTCGTTACTTTATACTCTCGACGAAGATCGTGGAGAAAAAAGCTCAAGATCATCAGAACTGCGCCCGACTACCGGATTAGCTCGGGGTAATATGTCCGCTCGAGAAACCGACAGAAGCAATTCTTGTCATTACTCGCGGCTACCAACCTCGAGTAATGACTTATATTTTTACTAGCGCATGAAACGATAAGTCATTACTCGATAAAAATCTCCACGAAAAAACCGCCCATAAGAGGACGGTTTCATCGACATATAAGGCTCTCAAACCTGTGTAGGGTTTGCTCGCATGAGCATCATTTTGAATTTTCTCGCAGTTCTAAGATTTTCTCGCTTCGAACTGTTTATGATTATAGACGTAAACGGTCTCGTTTTCAATGACTTTTTGAGCGTTTTTAATCAATAACAAGTAGCTGGCTGTGGATTGTGTGGATAACCTCTAAATATCCAAATCATCGAGCTCTGCAAGCTCTTTTCTTGAGCTTCTCGCGTAATCTGAACCAGTGTCTGCGCCGTTATCTGCCGGTTGTCTTCCCGTATCGTCGCCGAGATCATCAGAAGAAACTGTATAGTTTTCACGATCGTCATCATTATTAACAATCTTGAGGTTATAGCGAGCGTCATTCTTTGTTCCCATGGTCTATTGTCGACATTTCCGTCCTCCATTGCCCGCTAAAGGGGCCGGCCGCAGCCACTACTCACTGATATCGTATTCCTATTATAGCACGAGGTTTTTCGGTAATTAGTGTGGCAATTCTTACAAATAAATACCTAATTTGACACAAAAATAATGATATATTATAATAATTTAACCATTGCCGACATGTCGGCGAAGAACCTACCTATCTAGAGGAGAGCGACATGTCCGATATCCACCTTCTATCTAAGCGGCACGAGGAAATCACCAGACACATCGAAGAATTGTCCCGCATAACAAGTTTAGACAAGGAGACAGTCGAGAAAACAATCAGCGCCAACGCAAGTAAAACGCTTTGGCGATGGCTCCACACACGTCGTGAAGTCGGCAGAGATACATCGAGAGCACAGTTCCGCTATAAAATTGCCAACGATTTACTCAGAGAATGGAGAGAAGATAGGGTCGCTCTTTCAAACGATCCGTCTACTAATCGATTACAAAGAGCAGTATCAGAAGTCGTCTCAACGATTCCTGAGATACTCGTCGTGAAGTATGGAGACGAACTGGATGTGATCATCGGAGGTGCCGTTACAAGAATGTGCAATGCACTTACAAAAGATCGCAACTCATGCAAAAGCTTTGTCAGATCTTACGGACCTCGATGAGCTAGCAGACACCCCGAACTCTCCTCGATATATCCGCGTAGCACCACGGCATATTTGTGGTGCTACGCGGAGCTTTTTATTTAAGCACTACTCTGCTATCTGTCTCCGTATAAATTAAAAAACCTCCATCTTACGATAGAGGTTTTTTGAAGTAAGTCGTTATTACGCTTCAGTAGTTTCTTCAACTACTTCTTCTTTTGGCTGATTCTTGCGAAGCTTTTCAGCATTTCGAATCGTTTTTTGCTTGTCTGATGAGACTTCTTTTACCCAGCTAGGAAGCTTTACGCCAGCATCTTTAAGAAGTTTTACCACACGTGGTGATGGCTGTGCGCCGTTATCAAGGTATTTTTGAGCAAGCTCTACCTGAACATTAGCGTCTTTAGTATGTGGGTTGTATGTACCAACATAAGCAACCACGCGACCGCTTGATGGGTGACGTTGTGCTTCTTGTACGGCCAAACGGTAGACTGGGTAGCCTTTACGTCCGACACGTTGCATGCGAATTGCGAGCATATAAAATTTATTTCCTTCTTAAAACTTCAAGTTTTCTATTAGTTCTTGATTGAGTATACACTGTTTTACAGAGTACGTCAATCTGTTATGCGTCAAAGCAGTCGGACGCATACACAGCATACGAATAATACCAGTCGCTCGTACCTACATGCACCAGATTGTTACGAGATGCACTCGAATCTGAGGGTATATAGCGTATATAGGTATATTGCCGTGGCTCACCTTGTGAACCAAAACCAGCACATCCATCATCTTCACGCATTTCTATATAAAAGCTAGGGTCAGGAAAATCAAATGATGAATAGGTGATATCCGAGACTTCCAATCCTGTAAATCCTTTTTGTGTTGCTAATTGCTCTACGACAGAGTCAAGCTTCTGTTTTATTTGTTGCTTCTTCTCATGCTTTCGATTACTTTCTTCGATAGAGTTCGCGCCGTTGTAGGTAGGATTGGCCTTTTCGTGAACAAGCTCAGGTAGTTGATCTAACTCAGGTAATGCATCTTTGATCGCAAAATAGCATGTAAATTCACTGATGCAGGGACCTTTCTTCACGCCACTAAAGACTGACTTATCGAGAAATACAGCCTGTATCGAGCCCGCATACAGTGAAAATCCGCCAATGCCTACAATCACGAAGACCGCCAATATACTCACGAAAGCAACTAGTTTGCGCTTTTTTGTTTTTAAGTTTTTTAACATAAAACGATCATAGCATAAACAATACTACTTGCGCATATAGCTATGATATAACGTGAGATTTCTTGGAGATCGAGTGACTACTATGATGCAATTTTCTTCGCAGAAGCCTTACTATAGGCGATCAATGCAGCCTTTGCCGCCTCTTGCTGTGCATGCTGTTTACTTGGGCCGGTCCCCTTGCCCATGAGCTTGTCGCCTACAAACACACCAAGTGTAAATACCTTGTCGTGGTCAGGACCAACTTCTTCGAGCACTTTGTAAGCCGGCGTATGGCCATCGATACGCTGAGACACTTCCTGGAGGTGTGATTTTGGATCGCGCCAGCTACCACTCTCGAGAATAGAATCGAGCTTGCTAAGGATGTGCTTTTGGATGAATGCATCGGCATCTGCATAGCCACGCTCGAGGTAGATTGCACCTATCACCGCTTCAAATGCATTTGCAAGTATCTGCTGGCGAGCTCGTTGGCTACCATTCTTTTCACCACGGCTCATACGTAGGAGCGATTCATACCCAAGCTTATCACCCGCCTCGCCAATACTTTCCGTCCGCACAAGGCTTGAGCGCCAGCTAGTCAGAATTCCTTCTGGTTCGTTATGATTATTGAAAAGAAAATCAGTAACTGACAGTTCTAAAACTGCATCGCCGAGGAATTCAAGTCGTTCGTTCATTGCGAGCAGCATTAATTTACCAATGTCTTCGTATTCAATGACATCAAGCGCATCGTGAAATGAAAACCATTTAATGTCATTCATCCACTCTTCTTTTTTGATGTCATTTGTATCACCCTTCGCCTTGACCAGGTAGATCTGTGTCGTCATGAGGACAAGCTTGTCGACACGTCGGTAGCGAAAGTGAATTTTGCCAAGCCATGACAAGACGTCCATCTCTTTAAGACCAGCCTCTTCGCCAATTTCACGCTTCGCAGTTTGTTGTGCCGTTTCACCCTCTTCGATGTGACCTTTTGGAATCGTCCAACGATCTTTACTGTCCTGGATGAGGAGAATTTCTACTTCGTTCTCGCCATTGCGACGAAACACAATACCACCAGCGGTTGGCTCGCGGACAATTTCCTGTATAGATGGTTTTCGTTTGTTGAAGTATTGTTTAAATTTATTAAACTTCGGTGCGGGCATCTGTGGTTCCCTCCACAAGCGTTCGATACGCGGTGCCGAGGACACCGTTTATGAACTTGCTTGAATTGTCAGAACCAAATGCTTTAGCGAGCTCTACGGCTTCGTTGATTGCAACCTTTGGGGGAACTTGATCGGCACGATGAAGAAGCTCGTAGAGTCCAAGTCGTAGAATACTACGGTCAACACGCGCGATTTGCTCAAGTGGCCACTCAGGGGCGAGTGGACGAATATGGTCATCAAGTTCGGCTTGCACAGTAAGTACCCCGTTTACGAGGTCTTGCACAAATGCCGTATCGTCAATCTCATCTTTGTAACGCTCTAGATTGCGCGTTAAAATCTCGTCAATAACGACTGTCTTGTCCTCCGCCTGAATACGAAATTCATATTCGTACAGGCTCTGGAGAGCGACGATTCTTCCGAGGTGACGATTTGATGCCATAACTGATAGGTTCTTTCTGGTTCTGTTGGTTATTTAGAATAATTGTACAACGTGAGTGTACTATTTGGCGAGTTTTTTCGCTGGTTTTGTCGCTGCTTTTTCTGCTTTTGGCGCAGGTGTTGCAGTTACTTTGACTGATTTTGCGAGTGCTTTACCAGTTTCACGCTTTGTTGTACGTACTTTTACAGGCGACGTGCCATTAACACGACGTGCAAGCTTAAGTAGCAAGTGACTACGACGGGTGCCGGTCTTGCGGGGGCTGCTTTGTTTCTTTGGTTCTGCCATTGTAAAGTTCTCCTTTTGCTAGGCGTTTATTATAAAACTTCTTCTGATTATAACAGAAAGGTGTCCCGACCTCAAGAGTATATTGACTTTTTATAGCATAAGTGCTATAATAGTGTCATGATTCAATCACACCCGTTATTTTGAGTCAATCGAACCTCGACAGAAGGATACACTGTGAACATTACCTTTGGCGCAACTGCGGTCGCGGTCGTCATCATCGCAATTGCTCTGCTGATCGACGCGATCAAAACGAACAACCTCGAAGCTTTCGAGAAAGTGATGTGGCTGATCCTGAGTGGAGTTCTTTTCGGACTTTTCGTCATATACGTCTCACTCGGTCAGCCGCCGGTGGACGACGCACCCAGCGGCTTCATCGCACTCGGAATCTGCGCAGGACTACTGGCCACGTTCGCGTTCGTAGCTCATGCAAAGAACAACAGTCGAAACACTCGCAGCATCCACTACTGATCGACGGTTCATACCCTCATTCGCTTACGCGGATGAGGGTATCGTCATTTTTAGACCACAATATTGACAAGGCGACCGGGAATATAGATTACCTTTTTCGGCTCATTGCCATCGAGGAATTTTATGACATTCTCAAGCGCAAGAGATTGAGCCTTTACTTCATCTTCCGAGGTATCGTTTGCTAGCTCAAGCTTGGCACGAAGCTTTCCATTCACCTGTACAATAACAGTCATGCTGTCAGATACAAGGTATGCGTCGTCCCACTTCGGCCAGTGATCGACATGGATCGTATCAGTGTGACCAAGATCACTCCACAGTTCTTCGGTGATATGCGGAGCAAAGGGTGCAAGGACCTGCAAGAGGCTTTCGAGTGCAAATTTCCATGACTCGTGCTGCGAAACACCATTGGTTTCTTTGATTTTATAGAGTCCATTGACCGCTTCCATCATTGTCGAAACCGCAGTATTAAACTTATCATCCTGTATATCACTCGTCACTTTTTTGATTGTTTTATGGGTAATCGTAAGGATCTCGCGAGATGCTTCATCACTCAAGTCAGTCGATGTAGCTTCAAGATATTCTTGAGTGAGCGTCCATGTGCGATTGAGGAATCGATACATGCCGGGAACACCGTTTGGATCCCAAATGATTTCTTGGTCATACGGAGCTGCAAACATTTCATACACACGAAGACTATCTGCCCCATAGCCGCTGTCCATGACAACCATAGGGTCGACGACATTACCCTTACTCTTACTCATTTTTTGCCCGTCACTTGCAAGAACATAGGCGTTATACATCATTCGATCGAACGGCTCAGGGTGGGACGCAAGCCCTTGTTTATAAAAGAATCGCTGCCAAAAACGAGAGTAAAGCAAGTGAGCCACGGCATGATCGGCGCCGTTATAAAAGTCGACAGGACCCCAATGTTTTTCGGTCTCCAGACTCCACGCCTGTGTGTCATCGAATGGACTCAGGTATCGAAGGAAGTACCAGCTGCTACAGGCATAGCCATCCATCGTATCGGTCTCACGGTGGCCTTCGTGCCAGTTGTCACCTTCGGGCTTGCCCTGAGAGAAGGGGACGGTTTCGGTCGTATCGAGATTGAACCACACATGAACCCAATCTTCAACGCCGGCAAGAACAGACACGGCACCACCTTTTGGCTTGTAATCTTCAACTTCAGGCAGTATGACGGGCAGCTGATCGTCTGCGACAGGAATCGTACCGTGACCGTGAACATGCACAACAGGGATAGGTGCGCCCCAGTATCGCTGTCGACTAATGAGCCAATCGCGCATCTTGTACGATATTTTCGATTTGCCAATCTGCTGCTGCTCAAGCCACGTAACGATTTCTTCGCGCGCTTCTTCACTGCGCATACCGTCAAAGTGACCACTATTCGTAAGCACACCTTCGCCGTGATACATTGCAGTTCCCTCATCAGACTCAGGTCGCTCAATAACATTGACGATAGGAAGGTTGAACTTTTCTGCGAACGCAAAATCACGCTCATCATGTGCCGGCACGGCCATAAGCGCACCAGTTCCATAGCTTGCAAGCGCATAATCAGCGATCCAGATTTGGATCTTTTCACCAGTTACAGGATTGATTGCATGCGCACCCGTAAAAACGCCCGTTTTTTCGCGAGTATCATTCATTCGTTCGATTTCTGATTTACGAGCAGCCTCTTCAATATAGGCAAATACATTACCGCGGACATCACTTGTGGTGAGCTGCTTTGCAAGTTCGTGCTCTGGAGCGAGTACAA
Source organism: Candidatus Saccharimonadota bacterium (assembly GCA_016199685.1). Classification (GTDB taxonomy): domain Bacteria; phylum Patescibacteriota; class Saccharimonadia; order Saccharimonadales; family Saccharimonadaceae; genus JACQGD01. The sequence continues at coordinate 23,253 of JACQGD010000023.1, read as the reverse complement.
GAAACGTTGCACCAAACAGCGTATCGGGACGTGTCGTGAACACTGTAATCTGCTCATCTGAGCCATCTACTGCAAATGTCACCTCGGCACCTTGCGATTTACCGATCCAGTTCTTTTGCATGGTTTTAACACGCTCTGTCCAATTAAGATCATCCGTCGCTTCTAGAAGCTCTTCGGCATATTCGGTAATCTTAAAGAACCACTGCTTAAGATTCTTTTTGACGACTGGATTTCCACAGCGCCAACATCTGCCACCCTCAACTTGTTCGTTTGCAAGCACCGTTTGGTCGGTTTCGCACCACCACTGAGGGCTTTGCTTCTGGTAGGCTAAATCATTCTTGAGGAGTTGATTAAAAATCCACTGTGTCCATTTGTAGTAGCTTGGATCAGCGGTGCTTATTTCTTTGCTCCAGTCATAGCTGTATCCAAGACGCTTGAGCTGACGAATGAAGTTCTTTTTTGCCTCATCGTGTGCCTCACGAGGTGTTTTGCCAATCTTGATCGCATAATTTTCGACAGGCAACCCAAAAGAATCCCATGCAATTGGATGATACGCGTTGTATCCTTGCTGCCTTTTTGCTCGAACTTTTATATCGCTAAATTGATACGTTCTCCCGTGGCCAGTGTGGATCCCTGCACCGGTAATACCTGGTAACATACTGAAGCCAAAATATTTTGGCTTACTGTGGTCATCAAGGTCGACGACATAGGTGCCGTCTTGCTCCCATTTTTCTTGCCACTTCTGTTCGATATCAATAGGATTATAGCGCTTCATACGACTTATTATAACAGATTGAAACAGAGGGGGCTTAGTTCTTTTGTGTGAGTGAGAAGAGCGAGAGGAATTGTGCCTTTATGATACTGAAATTCGTTGTATCTTCTGGCTCGACAATGGTCACTTCTTGATCAAACGCCGGAGTTACCATGATTGTCATCGCATCTTTTCCAGATGTACTCATTGTTGCCTGAGTGATAGTACGCGTTGTCTTATCGATGCTCAGTTCGAGGACTGACGAATCAATAGAACTTGCTTTGATAGCTGCAATCTCTTTGTTACATTGAGAAAAAGGTACAGCTGCCGCTGAAGTCGTGATCTCATCAAGAAAGGCGTGGAATTTAGTCCGATCGATCGTTAGTTGATACGTTCCAGTATTTTTATCAGTTTTAATTTCTTTGATCGTAAAGAATGCTTGTTGCAAATATGCCTGACCGAGAAGCGTGCGGGCTTGCTGGCTAACACTAACCTGTCGAGTTGCATCAACGATACAGCTCGAAACATTCGTCACGTGATGCATCTCCCGATGCTACACTCACCCACGTATCGTCGATACTGTTTTGTATCAACGGCATTAGCGCATCGACGACTGGCTTTTGGGATTTCGGCACAAGCTCCGGCGCGAGTTTACTTGCATGAGCTATCTTTAGATAAAGCGCACCGCTTGTTGTCATTGCCGAAGCATTAATCGTACTCAGCTCACCTGGGAATGAGGTTCGTATGACTGCATCGGCCTGTGCACTTCCATCTTTGTACGAGCCCTGAATAGCCGCCAGGGACATTGTTGGAGAGTTCACTTCAGCCTTGAATGACACTGATCGTGACGAGAGGGCATTTGTCAGCGCATCGCTCACCATCTTTTCTGGTGTCTGATACCAAAAGAAATAGGAATAAACAACCGCGACCGATCCAAAGAGTGCCAGCAGCGCACCGACGATAATAATAAGTGTTCTTTTGCGCGCCGTATGGTGCTTTGGTTGTGTTTTTTTCGTTGCTGACTTTACTTTAGAGCTTGAAACAGCTTGCTGAAATTTTTTTCGCTTAAGCTCAAGGTCAGGCGCTGGGGCGACTGGTTCTTGACTACGACCCAGTCAACTATATCGGGACGGAACATACGTCCAATCTTTTGATGTTCAGTTGCCGAGGCTTCACCAAGTTCATTCATCGTACCGAGTATAACGATACGCTGCGGAGCCTCAAGTGAATGGAACGTCTGGATAGCCGACTGAGCTGCTACAGGGCTCGAGTTGTAGGTGTCGTCGATGAGCATACTACCGCGTACGCCTTCAAGTAAACACATACGACCAGGAATTGGACGGATCTGAGCAAACCCATTTGAAATTTCAGTTGGGGAAAGCCCGAACTTGATTCCCACTGCTGCGGCAGCAACCGCTGGACGAATATTATGTTCTCCTAATACCTTGACCGTCGCAGGGGTTGTCTGGCCTCCAAACTCAGGTGCAGAGAATTGACCGACGTGCCCATCATGAACCGAAAAGCTCTCTTCAATAAAGTGATATTCTGCCGTATCGCTCGTACCATACGTATCAACATTTTGATTTGTCAGGTACGACGCATACTGACCGTCAATGTCATCACGATTAATAATCGCGAGCGTACTGAAGTTCGCTGCTGCGAGTTCTTCCTGAGCAACCGTCTCCATGCTTTTGAAAAATTCCATATGTTCCGGTGTAATTGCTGTTATGACAGCAATATCTGGGTGAAGGTACGTTCCGAAATGAGCAATCTCACCTGGATGATCGGCACCGATTTCCTGAATAATGACATCCACATCAGGTGCTTGCAAAATACGCGCCTGGGCTGCTTTGAATACTTCGCGCCATGCACCGATACTCTTGATGTGTTCTGGATAAGGAATACCGAGAATAGCTAACGGTGCGCTCATGTGAGTGTTGTGGTTTCCTTCGTGAAGGCGTACACGATACTTTTGACCGAGCATTGTCGCAAGTGCTGTCTTCGTGCTCGTCTTGCCAACACTTCCCGCAACAACGACAAGCTTCACTTCCGGATGCGCTTTGAAGTAGCTAACAACGTAGCCTTCCATCTTTTTCTGCACATAATTTCTGAATTTCGTTTGTAGACCACTAAACATAATTGGTTTTAGTATAGCAGAAATTTGGTGGAGATAGAGGGATTCAAACCCTCGACTTCTTCCATGCCATGGAAGCACTCTAATCAACTGAGCTATATCCCCGTATGTATTTGATAGTAGCAAAATCCCGCTTCTATTTCTAGAAACGGGACATTACTTTCGCTGCTGCGCGCCCACCCGGGGCACTACTGTTTGTATTTCGTTGTTTATGTTCGAGCGCAAACGGGTTGCCCCAATTTGCGCACCAGCTCTAGGTAAAGTATGCTCCTCTAAGCAGGCAAACACAAGCGTATTTATATCAAAATACAACAAAAATATGCTTTTATAAGCGCTAATACTAGTGTTTTTGCTAAAACTATGCTTAAATAACTATGTTCAGAAGCATACGCACGTAAGAAAGCGACTTCCCCTTTAGGATTTCTCTTTGTAACATGTTCGTAACGGTCGATCTGACGAAACAGTTAAAAAGAGAGAAAATAATCCATGGCACAAACAAACCTTTTCATCGGTAGTTTGGCATACGCAACAACTGACGACACACTAAAAGCTTTTTTCGAGCAAATTGGTCCTGTCGCTAGTGCGCGTGTCATCACTGACCGTGAGAGTGGCCGCAGCAAGGGCTTTGGCTTCGTTGAATTTGAAAAAGACGAAGACAACCAGAAAGCTGTTGATCAGCTTGACGGAAAAGACCTCGACGGACGAGCAATCAACGTCAGTCTAGCCCGACCTCGTGAAGAACGTCCAAAGCGTGACTTCAACGGTGGCGGCGGCAACGGTGGCGGCAATCGTGACGGCGGTTCATTCCGTCAGCGTAGCTGGTAATCACCACACTTTAATTAAAATACCCCTCTTGTAGGGGTATTTTATATTGGATGAAAAAGTAACTATATAGCGACAGCTGGCTGCAAACTACATAATCCGGCCTGTCGTGAAAAAATCAATGCATGAGCCAATGTCACTATTTCCACGTAGATCATAGCAAATCTTGAGATACTGAGAAAACAAAGTACTATACACCCCGATAACAGCCAAAATAGTAAGCAGAGAAATTACCATTCCGATAATCGCTTTTCGTCTGGCCGTACCACCTTTTTTGGTTTTGTGATAGCCAATCACACTGACGACAAACGCGGCAACCGAAGGTAACCCTGCCGTCACAAAGCTCGGTACAATCATGACAATCGCGAGAATACATCCGACAGTTGATACTTGATCCCCTGCTAGCTCCGTTGCATCTTTTTCTTTATGGTGGGTATTTTTCATATATCGTTACTTTCCCTTTTTATCGTTATTGGGTTCCCGAAGCTGTGATTCGAACATTGTATAATACGCGCCTTTTTTCTCAACTAACTCACTATGTGTTCCTTGCTCTACAATCTTGCCATCTTCAAGCATGTAGATGACATCAGCCTTTTCAACTGTCGTCAATCGATGGCTAATCGTTACAACAGTTTTACGCGTATCGGTGAAGAGATGTTTAAATATTCGCGACTCTGCGAGCGCATCAATAGCGCTCGTTGGCTCATCGAGGATAATAATCGGGCTATCCCGGTAAAAATTACGAGCTAACGCAAGCCGCTGCCATTGTCCGCCCGAAAGATCGACACCATTGTTTCCATCCGAGTCTTCCATCCACGTACTCACATATGTATCTGCCTTATTTGGAAGTTTATCGAGGAACTTTCTCGCCTCTGCACGATCGATCGCCTGCTCATATCTTGCATCATCTTTGCCACGTTCAACATCACCGTAGTAAATGTTTTCACGAGCGGTTGCAAATGAATACGCCAAATAGTCTTGCTGCAACACTCCAAGGAGTCTATGCCAACTTGTCATTGAGACGTTGTGCATATTTTGACCATCGAGGAGGACAGCACCATTCGTCGGCTCATAGAGTCCCATAAGAATCTTTATGAGCGTTGATTTACCGGCACCATTCTCACCGACGATAGCGACATGCTGTCCACGTTCAATCGAGAAAGTGACACCATTTAATACCTGTTGCTGCGCCGATGGATAGGTAAAAGTAATGTTCTCAAGTGTTATCGTCTGCGGAACCGATTCAAGCTGGAACTTGCCACCCTGACGTGATGGTAGCTCCATAAACCGTTGATAGTCAAAGAGATTCGCAAGATCTTGATCGATATTACTCAATTGAGAGACAAAGCTATTCGAGCCAGCAAGTGCCCTTGATACTAGCTGCTGTACGTACAAGAATTGTCCGATTGGTTGCTCACGGGCAATAATTTGCATCACCGTAAATAGCAATGCGACAATTTCAGCTCCCGCCTCAAGTGCATCGGCACCGAGTTTTTTGAATATATAGGTACGTTCAAACTCGATCTGCTGCTTCTCATCAGTGTCACGAAGCTTCATACGCAGATCAAGTAAGTGGCGAACCATGCCATACAGACGTAGTTCTGCGATATATTCAGGCCGTTGCAAAAGTCCATATTCGATCATGTTTTTTGCCCGACGTGTTTCGACGTTTTTATTCCAGTGCTGCGTTTGAGCACGTGAAAGTCTAAACTGGATGTAAATACCTGGGATAACTGCAACGATCAATATAAGACCTAGCCACCAACTTACAAATACGAGCGCAATAAGCCCCGCAAGCATTGATATAAATGATGAAATAATTCCAGATAATCGGTCAAATACGTACGGGAAAAAACTTGCGAACTGCGTCGAGCGATCGTATAAGTCTGCAGTTTCCTTATCGTCATATCGCCAATAGTCGAGCGATAAGAAGTGCTCATACATACGATCACTCATCGCTGCTTCAACTTTGTAGCGCATGAGCTGTGTTATGTAGGATTCGAGGCTACTCCATGCTGTCATGGCGACACCAAGTGCGGCGGTAATGATCACATATTCAATCGCGAGACTGCCAGCATTCGGGTCGCCAGCGTACGCATTTGCGAGTGCCGTTGTTGTCTGCGCTGCGAAGTAGGTCGTTGCGATAGGCAGTATCGCAGTAATAACTGCCCCTGCCAGTTGGACAATGACCGCAGCAGGAGCAGACTGATAGGTAATTTTGGCAATTCGAAAAATAGCAAAGAAGTACTCGCGTGTCGTTAATTTTTTCTGGTCTTTTTTACTTCGCCTAGGCATCGCTTATATTGTACGCCTTTGCTCAGAAAATCCCACCCCTACAGCACCTCCGCATTGAGGCATTGTAGTACTGATGGAGATACGAGGTTTTCAATCGGAAGATGATCTGCTATCTTTTTTCTCACTTCAGTAGAGCTTGTATTAATCGTCTCAACAGGCAAGATCACCGCGTACCTTCCTAATGCAACTATGGGTGTTCCCACTCTATTGATGATGAGCATGTCAAGGTTATTCATCATCCATTCGCCGCCATGCCACTGAGGCATCGTAGCTATTGAATCTGAGCCAAAAACCCATGTAAAGCGTCGGTCAGGAAACGCGTTATTGAATTCTTGCACTGTATCGTATGTTTCGGTCTGCTCAATGCGGTCAATCTCCGTTTCCTGAATCGCAATCTCAATACCTCTACTAACAACATCGCCTGCAAGCGCTTGTATCATTTCAATCCGCCGATCGCGTGATACGCCAATCTTTTTATCCGTTCGGTCGCCACTAGGAAGCAACCACACGTCAGCATCAAGGGTTTCAGCTCGCTCGACGCATGCTTGCAGGATCGCCTGATGAGCACGAGTTGGAGGATTGAAGGCGCCACCGTAAATAATCGTATTTTTTTGAGTATTCATATTCTTCATGACTCGACTCCTTATTTAGTGTTGACTGTACACTAAGTATGTACTACACTGATTGTATCAAGTAAGTGTAAAAAGGTAAATAACTATGGAATTCAAACTACAGCGAACGGAATACCAGCCCAATGAAGACATGATTCGTGTCGCAACAGCACGGCCAGAGGTTGCAGCAGGAGATGTTGAAACAAACACAAACCGAATTACAACACTCTACCATGAAGCTGCAGCTCAAGATGCTTCGCTCGTTGTATTTCCAGAAATGGCACTCACTGGCTATACAATTCAAGACTACATTCACCACCCTGAGCTCCTATCAGACACACTCCAAGGACTTACTCACCTCGCCGCAGAATCTCGCGGTATCACCGCGGCAGCAGTGATCGGACTACCCGTTTCTGTCGGCAATGGCGTATATAACTGCGCAGCACTTATTGCCGATGGCGAGATAAAAGGAATTGTACCAAAGCAGAACCTTCCAACGTACAATGAATTTTATGAAAAGCGCTGGTTTCAGACATGGGATGATCGTGAAAATACGACAATTACAATTAATGGCAGTTCCGTTCCATTTGGCCGAAATCAGCTCTTTGAGGTCGCTGGAAGCACAGTGGGAATCGAAATATGCGAGGATGCGTGGGTGCCAGAGCCACCGAGTATTGAAATGGTAACACAAGGCGCTACACTCATCGTAAACCCCTCGGCATCTCCCGAAGTTGTCGCAAAGACTACGTATCGAAGGCAGCTCATAGGCAATGCGGCATCCCGCCTAATTACTGGCTACGCCTATGTATCTGCCGATTCGAGTGAATCAGTTTCAGAAGTTGTCATGAGCGGCCATGCAATGATCTATGAGCCCGGGCACTTGCTAGCCGAACATAAGCCGTTCGCTGCCGAGCAGAGCCGCCTCCTTTTTGCCGATGTCGATCTTCAGCATATCCAATTCGATCGTCATAAGTCATCCAACTTCCCAAATAAACATGATATTACTCTTACCGCTACAGCGATCACTGCTCGTCAAACAGACGTACTACGAGATATTGATGCAAGTCCATTTACACCTAAGGGTTCGCCAGAAATGATTGCTGAGCGGCTCGAAGAAATTCTCAATATCCAATCAGCTGGCTTGAAAAACGAACTTCTCCAATCTGGACTGCGTAAAGTCGTGCTAGGCCTTTCTGGCGGACTCGACTCAACACTCGCTTTTCTCGTCGCAGTTCGAACAGCAAATCTTCTTGACATGTCACCGAGTGAGCTCATTTACACACTCACGATGCCAAGCACGGCAAGTTCGGTGCGCACGCAAAGCAATGCAGTCAAACTTGCCAAAAGTCTTGGGATTCCAAACGAAGAAATTCCAATTGCCGACCTGGCCACCCTTCATCTTAAAGCGCTCGAACATAACGGCGAGGAAGATGTCACCTTTGAAAACACTCAAGCACGACTACGAACTGCGTTTATATTCAACAAAGGCAACCAGATCGGAGCGCTCGCACTTGGCACAGGAGACTTAAGTGAAATTGCACTCGGCTACTGCACGTACAATGCCGATCATATGTCGGGGTACAATCCCAATGCGAGTATCCCGAAAACACTTGCCCGCCCACTCGTTCATCAAGCTGCAAGCACACTTAGCGAAACTCCTCGTTCAATCATTGCCGACATACTTGCGACGCCAGTTTCTGCTGAGCTCAAAGGAAGCGGCGATGCCATTGAGCAAAAAACAGAAGATATCATTGGTCCGTACGAGCTTCATGACTTTTTCTTGTATCGGCACGTGCGCTGGATGGAGCCGAAGCGAAAAATTGGCTTTATGGCAGTTAAGGCATTTGACGGTAGATATGAGCCGGCCGAGATTGGTAAGTGGCTTGACTTATTTATGAACCGCTTCTATCGAAACCAATGGAAGCGTCAAGCAATACCTGATGGTGCAAAAGTTGGCATCAGCCTCAGTCCTAAGGGAGATCACAGAATGGCACCAAGCATGGTCGAACCCCGTTATAGCATGCTCGAGATACTCGATCCTCAACTAAAAGAATACGCGTTTCATGACTCATAAACTTCGTCATGACTACTGTAAAAAAGTAATCCATAGTATACTAATCTTATGAAGTACACCGAAGCTTACGTACCCCCTACGCTTACCGTTGACGCCGTTTTGTTTCAACTTGTACAGAACCGCCTCGAAGTTATTTTGATTGAACGCCCAAATGATCCATTCAAAGGATCGTGGGCGCTTCCTGGAGGCTACAATGCTGTTGGAGAAATTACTCTCCACGCATTGCAACGAATCGTCAGCGAAAAAGCCGGCATAGATCTAGCAAAAGACCTCAGCTACGTCGAACAACTCTATACATTTGATACCGTTGCTCGAGATCCACGAGGTCACGCCGTGTCTGTAACCTATCTTGGGTGCGGTCGAGAAATTAAGCCTGTATTTGCAGAAGCAAAAACACAGTCGTTCCCCGTTGCACATCTTCCCCAGCTCGCGTACGACCATCACGAGATTATCAACTATGCACATCAAAGACTTATTGCAAAACTTATGTACACAAATGCTATTTATGCATTTTTACCGGGTAAATTTAGCCTTTCCGAACTTCAAGCCGCGTACGAAGCAATTCTTGGACATGAGCTCGATAAACGAAACTTCCGCAAGAAGTTCTTGAGCCTTGGGCTGATTCATGAAACCGAAGAGATGAAGCGCGAAGGTGCCCATCGTCCAGCGCGACTCTATAAGTTCAATTCAACTAAACTAGAAGTTCTTTCTCGAAGCTTCGACTGACATACTATTTTAATAGGTATATTGATATTAGACACTAATAATAAATATTAGTCAATATTTCTGGCACTTTTCAAGGCTACTGATGCCAGCTGATGAGAAACGTCCCGGAGCCGTTCAAGCTGATCTATCTTCTCGAGATCAGCGGGCATTGCTTGTTCGCCCTTGTGCGCAAAATTTACCATCGCACCGACGATTGATGCCGTACTATCGGCGTCGCCTCCTAGGTTGACTGCTGTATACACCGACTTTTCATAGTCGGCTTCTCCGTGAAGAAAAGCGGCGTACGCGACAGCAAGCGTCTCTGGTACGTAGAAGCTGTAGCTAAATCCGAATTTTCGGTCGGTGACATTAACCGATCTCGGTAGGTACAGGTTTTTAACACGCTCTGGTGCGAAGCCGCCCTCTGTTCGCAACAACTCAAGAGAATCGCTGACGATTCCTGGCCGTCCAAACGCCGCTTCATGCCGAGCTACTGAATCAAATACAGTAGCAATGAAGCCTGTCTCATCAAAGTCATTTTCGAGTAAGTACGCAAGAACGTCGCCGTGCACTCTTGTGCAGACCCGCGCAACATCGCCATCGTGTGTCATCGATGTGAGGGCATCGTATTGACAGTAGCGATCTTCGGGTGATGTCTGCTGTACATGCTGCCAATACGCCAGCGGTGCCATTTTCATGATAATGCCATTGCCCGTGCCATCTTTTTTACCAGATACTTCAGGGCTGACACCGGCGGCAAGTCGTTGTAAGCTGTCAGTAGTTGAACGACCGTAAAACGAAATTGATAATTTACCATTGTTGTCGTACTGTTTGTCGGCAGCCTCAAAAACAGCGACATGCTCACTTGCGATACTATTCAGATCAAACCCCTTTGCAGAGATCAACGCCTTTGCCATTACCTCGCTAAGCTCCGTGTCGTCAGTCCAGGTTCCAGCAGGCCATTCGCCTTCATAGAATGGGCTGTATTCTGTCTTTTGAAGCAAATCAATCTGACCATAGGTTGCTTCTATATGGCGAAAACTTTTCGTCTCGACGGGAAAACCCGCAGCGTCACCATACGCTACTGAGGGAAGTAACATTTCACCGGTTTTTTGTAGTGCGTTCATAGAATCCTCCTGTTATATATTGCGTACCATTGATAGTGTCACTATAACACTATCAATGGTACATTGTCTATATCTGGAGAAGATATTATTGATTTATAATAGTTATTATTATATAATATGGTAATGAGCGAACATCTCAGTTCACAACATCCATCTGCAGGCAGGGCAATTTCGGTTACTCCTCCGATTACCGAGCTATACCCAGCTCCGATAGATACTTCTTGGTCGAACATTCCACCCTCTATAGCATCACGCATCGAACTCTTACGAAACCCCGAGAGCTCTCGTATTGCGCTGTATTTTCCTCAAAGCTGGCTCCCGGCATCCGGGCAAGACGATTACAAAGAGGCGTATCTCGATGCATGGTGGAGCCTCCTTGGACATGTTGACCAACGTGCCGATTTTTATGATGGTGATATTGGTGAACGAAATAGTAATGAGCCGCGAGAACTTGTCGTAAAAGCAGCGCACTTAGCACCCCGCCTTATTGACGCCGGACTTTTGCACCCAGATGAGCTTGCTTACATCTCCAGAGAAACCAACAATGACGTTCTGAAGACATCGATACGTGATGTGATGCAGCCGACCGTACAAAATAACCCGCAACCAACCCTCGCTATGCTACCAGGGCTACTACAGGAAGCGGATACCACAGCATTTAGAGACAACCATACTTCAGCGCGCCAAAAATGGGTTCGCGAAACTATGATAGATACCGCTATACAGAACGTTGCACGATCTATCGACGAGACTACCTTTGACAACCTTAAAGCATCGCATGATTCCGTTGAAATTAGCGTAGCGCTTCGTGCTCTTGCGCGACTTGCACGACACGGTAAAGCTATTTCAACCGAAATGAATTGGCTCTTAGAGCAGCGCAAAAACGACGATAAACTCGTACGAAGTCAGGCAGCAGTGTCACTTCGTCATCTCTTTCAATCCCACATTATTTCAGAAGATATACTCGAAAGTGCCGGTATTCCTCTGACGAAGCTGTCTGGTTTATTGTCTGAGAACCTTGAGATATTGCCCGGCGAACTACAGCGTATACAGACAATTGCCGAGCAATTGAGTCGTGACCCTGAGTATGCAAAAACATACTACCCTATCGTACTCGTTGGAGGTTCACGCTTAAAGGGCTACGGAGAGGCTTATTCAGATTGGGATACGACAGTCCTTGCACGTCCTGAAGCGCAGGTAAACAACCAGAAGCTTATCGAGCTGTTTGGTGAGGATATGCCGCTTGTACTCCGCCTCGCAAATACCACACAAGGGGTTCGGATTGCCGAGGCTGACGAAACAGACGAGGCTTGGAGTCATCTCGTATATAGTACCGTATGGGTCGGAGAGGCCGAGCAGATAGCATTTCTTCGCCGTGAGCTCACTTCAGCCTATGATAATCCTGAGCTCCGTCACGTTGCGCTGCGACGACTCGAACAAGATAGTTTGCAGTACCGACTCATGCACAAAGGCTATGCAAGACACCATGCCGTTCGAGCTGATGATCAGTATATTCCGCATGACGGCGTAGCAAGTGAAAGTACCTTTTGGGACCCGGGCTACCGCGAGCTAGCGACAAAACTATTCATCGAGAGAGTTCGACTTCCAAAAGGAAAATAATTCCAAAGAAAACAGGCCTCTCCGAGGGGTGCAAAAGCACCACTCCTCGGAGAGGCCTTTGTCGCTACTTTCGTTGCGACGGGTTGAACTGGGGGCGAATCTAGAGCTCTGAACGACGAGAAGTCCTTCCAAGCGTCGAGATACCACCCCCTACAAGGCCACCGCCAAGCTGCGACCAGTCGATCTGATCACCAAGTAGGCGGAGCGCATTGAGATACCCATACTCCTCTTGACCCGAGGCTTGATCCTCGAGTCCCGCCACCGCGAGAACATACTTCGTCAGGTTGGTCTCGAGACGTGGGTACGATGCAGGTACGGCGACGTTCAGTTTCTTGAGCATCTGCTCCCTGTTGACCGCCCCTGTGAATGCAGGCAGGCGCGGATCTGCAAGAATCTTCTTGATTTCCGTCGCCTCGTAAGCCAAGGCTGCTGCAATCTGGACGCCAGTACCGGCAAAGACCTTATTGATAGCGTCCTTCACTGTATCTGCCGCATCCTGCAGAACTGCCGTATCGGGTACTGGCTGAGTAATGCCCGCTCCCAGCACAGCCCCTGGCATAATGCGTCCGAGGACTGATCCTAAATCTCTTGTTGCAAGGATGAAGGCGTCGTGCCATGGAACTAGCTGCTGATTGAAACTGATGAGCGCCGGCCAGAGATTCTGTTCGAGCCTCCCGAGTAGTTGAGTTTTGCGCTTCTCCGTGACAAACGTACCGTCAAGACCTTCTACAGCCTCGAAAACAGCAGCATAGTCACGTCGAGTTACTTGCTTACGAAGCGAGTAGAAGAGCGGGTTGACCTGCTCTTCGCTCTCTTCCGAGAAAGCCTCCATTGCAGTGACCAGTTTTGCTGGCACATCGTACAGGCTCACACGTTTTGCAAGTGCAGCACGAACTGCAGCCGTGATCGTCGACGTATCGACTTTCAGAACACCTCCTGTCTTCAACGATTTGAGCCATGACTCGTCGTCTTGTACACCGGGCAGAAGCACGTCAAGCGCTGTGTTGTCGAGAATATGCTCACTCTGAGGCGCGGGAGCAACACCTTCGAGAAGCTTTCGCGCCTGTATGATGTTGAACCCCGCAGCGACAAGTTCCTTGTCCTCCAGTCGAATCAGGTCATCGACCGATTCGACACCCAGTGTCTTGATGTTGACGACAACGTCGTCAGTTGCGCCAAACTTCTTGAGCTTTTCCGCCACCGGATCGGTGACGGGAGCTACTGTGGGTTCGGTGACTGGTGCATCTTTTTGATCGGACATTTCTCATCCTCTGTTAGTGTTGGGTGTTTTTATTTCATGAGCTTGTCACGCTCGGTTGGTCCAAATGAAACCATTCGGACCGGAATGTCTGTCATTGCTTCGAGCTTTTCGGCGCAGATACCATATAAGGCATCGTTACCAATCTCGGGAGCAATTTTCAGACTTTCGATGTGCGGCTCGACAGAACCGAGAGCTGTCGTGAAATGACCCTGCTGATGCTCCGTTGTCTCCGGAATAACGCGTAGCTCACCGTTTGAGGCAAACACACGATCATCCGAATACGTTCGGTAACTATCAGCAGTCAACCACTCACGGTTTTTCTTGATTTGATCGAACCACGTGACAGCCAGTCCATCGAAGGCTTGGGCGCCACCACATACACGTACTGCGTAGCGTAGTAATACGCCGTCAAGAGCTCCAACTCGCACCTCACCCTGCCATCGGTTGTCTTGTTTATGACTTCCAGGTAGCAATTGCTCGGCGAGAGTTGGATCGGTTGTCGGGAGTGGACCCGCACCATGGCGTATTGCATAGGCACGAGTCACTCCCAGATTAACTACTTGCCCCTCATACCCTGCACGATCCAAGATTTGCCTCGTGAAACGCGGCAGTGTTCGGATAGCACTCGTATGAGGAGCAAAGCCATGCACATTGTCAGTAAGAACACCATGCGACGTCTCTATAACAGCACAGCCTGGACGTGCCAGAATTGTACTGCCGAGATAGTCTGGCTCGACAATGTGCGTGAGACTTGCAGCTTCAGCGAAGCGCTCGGCGACGTTCTCCACAAACCCATCATCTTGCAGCAAGGCAACCTCTTGGTTAACCAACTCTCTGTCTCCTGGAAGGAAACGAGAGAGATTCACTACGGGAAGAATGTAGTTGCGAATGTTCTCACGGATCTCATAGAGCTGTTCACGAAGATTGGGATTTTTGAGGTCCTTCATCCTGAGAGTCAACTCTGGATACCGTAAGTCGTCACGATATGCTTGCCCCACACCCGCACCGATCGTCCCCCTAGGATTACTCCCGCGAGATAGTTCGAGTAGGTGCGAAGCAACACCGTGCAGAGGTGTTGCCACCAACGCACGACGATCAACACTCAGCATCGCAAACGGATTGTCGATGCCGAATTGTCGCCGCAATTGGTCCGATTCATTGAGCAGCCCCTCAGGACTGACAATCATTTGTTCGGACAGATGCGTCGGAATGCCGTCGAAGGTGCCACACCCCCACTGACTAAACGCGAACGTCTCGCCCCTAGAGGTATGGACACCGTGACTTCCCTGAGCGCCACCGCGCTTGATGATGGTGTGAGCACGCTGTGATTTTGCTACAGCGTGCACCACACCACCCTTTCCACCGTCACCAGGACCAAGGTCGGTGACGATATAGACCTTGCTGGTCATAGGTTCCTTCCTTGATCGTTGAGCTGGCTGCTAGAGCCAGTCGGGGCCTTCTTGCCCTTCGTCGACCTCATCGGTCAATTCAGGCACTTCGCTCGGGTCCATCGGCCAGAGGTCCGTCTTCTCGCGGAAGACGTCTCCAACCTTCGGACCTTTACCGAAGTTTTCGAGCACGGTTTGCGCTCCGATGGGAATGTTTGACACACTCCGCACGATAGCATCAGTGTTGCTTCTTCCTGTCTCGGACGCGAGCAGAAATTCTTCCAGCGATTGCAACGTGAGCGTCCCCTCGGTCAAGCCGATGATTGCGGCCTGCACCTGAGGAAGCAGCTCGACATCTGGAAGCTGGATGATCCTGCTTTCGTCGATAACACTCGGCCAGAATCGAGCTGTGTTAGCACTGTCTCCAACAATCAGCACGAAAGCATGCGCTCGTTTCAACAAGTCGTCGATGACTTGTTTCGTCGAAAGCAGTTCGTTCTTGCTGATTTCATGTCCGTTTTCGGAAACCTTGTCGAAGACATCCTCGCCGAAGACCCGCTTGAGCTGCGACTCGTCCAGGTAAGCCCTTGCAGGCTCATCTGTAATTGTGAAGTCGTAGCCCTTGAGACCGATGCGATTGATGTACGCAGCCGTCAGGTACGCAGCCCCGAACAGTCCATATTGAGGATCTTCGCCACCGTTACCGCCACCACCACCTTCAGGAACCATCAGCGTCAACTGATGAACGATCTTGTCGGCGGTCATTTCGAATTGTGGGCGGCAAAGCACGAACCTGTCCACACAATCGGCGAATATACCAATCGCCATATGTGGGTCAGCGCCTGGAAGCATCTTGGCAACCAGGTCATACGTGTCGGGAAGCACTTTGAGCACATTCTCGACATTCCTACCCATGGAGCCGGTTGTATCGAGGCGTTGTTCGATCGATACGGGTAAACCGGCGGTCACTACATAGAGACCGTCGGAACGTTGAGAAAAGCGAACGAGAGAACGCCGAATAACTCCGTATGCCGCTGGGTCTACCAACGGATCGAGTTTGCCGGTGTTTCGCGCCAACTCTTCCGCTTTACCGGTTGCACGCCCCCTCGTAGGGACATACGTCTGGTGAGCCGTCTGGTACGTTGAACGAGTAAAACGGTCGAATCCCATGACAGGGCCTTTCTGTTTGTTGTCGCGCTAAAGTGACAGTGTTGTGAAGGGATGAAACTCTTGCCCGTACTCTGCCCGAACCAGCTTGTAAAACTGATCGTGGGCGTCGTCGGCACATGTCACTTCACCACGCATAAACTGCATGAGCAGCGCAACGTAGCGATGATGACCTTCATATAGCCACACATTTCGATCAACGTCGCCCCCAATTGCAGCAAATACAGCGCTAGCCGCACCTGCAATATCTTGAGTAGCGAACTCTTTTGGAACCTGTCCGGGAAACATCCTGGCAGTGGACCAATCGAGCGTGATGGCGAAATGCTGATCCGGATCGAGAAGTACATTGCGTGCCGTGATAGCACGGTTTTGCACTCCCTCACCATGGACAAATGTTAACAACTTCAGCAAGCGCCCCAATACCCATGCACTGGTCTCAGGATCGATACGTAACGCATCTTTGAGACGCAGGTTTGAGAGCGGGACGATACGCTGAACATCATCAACATCGGTCAGTGTGAGCACGTTGATTCTTCGGCCACCTTGCTCCTCTGAAACAAACGATTCGAGAATCGCTGGATACAGACGATCATAGTGGAGGTGCTTACGGGCATGGGTCTTTGAAAACTCAACATCATACACGTCTGCACTAGACTTGAAGCGCTGCAGTAAAAACGCAGCTCGATCAAGCCCACCGTTAAATCCAAGACTTTTCGCCACTTGCAGTAAGCAGTAGCGGCTCGTCGATACGTCACGTGCAAGATACACTCTATAGGCAGCCGTAGCGGCCAACAGATTTCCTACTTCGTACGTGACGGCGCTGCCATGCAATAGCATAATTCACCTTCTCTCTGTTTGTTTTTGCCGAGTTGTTAATGGGCAGTTAGATGAGTGTTTGTATCCGTATTACATTAATACTTTGTAGTAATATTGTCAATTGTAGTATCGGATATATAATCTGTAATCATCTACCTAGTGTAATTATAACACTAACTAAATAGTATTGTCTATGTTCGTGTATATTCTACGTATGCTTATTGCAGTTGTCGCTGTTCAACTTCAAGAAGCCGAGGCGCTAGCTCTGCCTGCTTAAGCAAATCAGCTCCTGTATATTTCGCGCGAGGTGGCAACTCTATCCATTCTCCGTTGTATGGAGAGGACTCGATATCAGTTGGATTGACTATCCTGCGCCACGTAAGCTTCTTACGAGTATCTGTTGAATCTTCGGGATTTACTCGAGAATACTGTGTAATCGAGCAGTTTTTGACCGTCTGCGTTTTGTCGTTTTCCATCTCTTCGAATTGTTCTGGCAGCATTCGCTCTATATTATAGCGAGCGATTCCAATAAGATCTCCGTGCGTCACTACAAGTGCACGTTTACCATCAGCCTCACGATGAAGCGTTCCCTGAAAATCACGAAATCGATTGCTCACCTCGTAGCGACTCTCGCCACCGTCAAGCTTCACATACCATGGAGACTGTTTATACATTTTGGCCGTCTGAGCGAACTTCTTTTCACGTTCTTTTGAGCTCAAGGCGCCAAATTTACCCCAGCTTCTTTCGACGACTCGGTCCTCATGAATCCACTCACCGCACTCCGTGCCACCAATATATGCAGCCGTTTCACGAGTGCGTAAAAATGGTGAAAAGTATCGAATATCAAATGAGGCAGCACCTCCGAGATTGCGATCGATCCATTCTTTCGCTTGCCCGGCTTGCTCAATGCCTAGTTGAGAAAGCCGCTGTTTCCAGTCAGGGCGATCATTAATTGCATCCTGATGCTCATGATCGTAGCCCTTTTTATCGGCACTTTGAATAATATTCGCTTCCGATTGTCCGTGACGTACAAATACAAGTTCATTAGGCATCCCCATAACAGTCTCCTTCGCAATATCTTTACTAATTTCATACTATATTATTTTGTATTTTTTGTAAATAGTGTTGACAATACAATTACTACTCGATATAGTTGAAATATAGTAAGTGTTATATACACACTAACGAAGGAGAGTTCACTATGAATAAGAATATTTTTCCACAAAATGCCGATCGAATCGTGATGGTCGATGTTGATGTACAAAATGACTTTTGCCCAGACGGCGCCCTCGGAGTTACCGAAGGAGATCGGGTCATTGCGCCAATAAACGCACTTAATGAATATACGCGGGCTAATGACGGAGTTGTTATTGTTACTGGTGATCAACACCCGCCTACAACACCCCATTTCGATGCATGGGGTGTTCACTGCGTTGCAGGCACCAATGGCGCAGCCTTTCATAAAGATCTGGCGCTCAGCTCAACTGATGTCATTATAGAAAAAGGAACGGGTCAAACCGATGGCTTCTCAGGATTTGAGGGTGTCGCAAGGAATGGCATTACTATTGAACAACTAGTTCAGCCTCGTTCACCGAGAGAACGTGTCGCAGTCATACTTGGCGGCCTTGCAACCGACTACTGCGTCAAGGCAACTGCGCTCGATGCGAAGAAACAGGCTGATCGCGTACATGCAGCACGCCAGGGCGTTATTGATGTGTACGTTGTAGAGGATGCGATTCGTGCCGTCAACCTTCAACCCGAGGATGGAGCAAATGCGATCGCAGAGATGAAAGCAGCAGGCATTATCATTACTACATCTACGGATATTATTAACGGCACTGTCGGAATCGAGGTGTAATCATGAAAAAATACGAACCAAACCTCAGTCGTGGACTTGATTTCTACAAATTAACAATGGGTGACATGATATACGATAAACACCCTGACGCCGAAGTCACTTTTACCCTCAAGAACAGAAATAATGAGCAACCCCTCAGTGAGTACGTCTCACCAGAAGCCCTTCAGACACGACTCGATGCGATTCGTGAGCGAGGTTTTACGCCAGAAGAAATAGCCTATTACGCCGGACTCAAAGCGCAAGACGGCGAAGCTCGCTTCACTGCAGGTTACCTCGATCATATCGCCGAGATGACACTTCCTGAAGTGACTATTGGTATCGACCCAGAAACACAGGACCTTTCTGTAGAAACGACAGGACCATGGGCAGATGTCAGCCTTTGGGAAACAGTCGTTATGAGTGAAGTGAACGAGGAATACTACGCCCAGCTCATGGAATCTCACGGAATGAGTCTTGCGGATCTCTATGAAGAAGGCGATCGTCGACTTGATGAAAAGATTGCAAAACTAGCCACACGACCCGACATTAAATTTGCCGATTTCGGGACGCGGCGCCGCTTTAGCGCTGACTGGCACGAACACGTCATTCAGAGGCTTGCAACTGAACTGCCGGAAAACTTTATCGGCACCAGTAACCCTTGGTTTGCTTACAGATACGACCTAAACCCAATTGGAACATTTGCACATGAGCTACCGATGGTCTATGGAGGACTCGAAGATGAGGCGGGCAGAAATCCATTAAATGCTAACAGTAAAGTACTCAATGATTGGCAGGGTCATTTTAGAGGAGACCTTTCGATTGCACTTCCAGATACATTCGGTAGCGACGTCTTCCTCGCCGATTTTACACCTCAGCAAGCAGCAGAATGGAATGGACTCCGTCATGATTCTGGGGATCCATTTGAATTCGGCAACCGCGTGATTGCGTTTTACGAAAAGAACGGAATTGACCCGAGGACTAAGAAAATCGTGTTTAGTGACGGCCTTAATGTTGATAAAATCATTGAAATTGCCGACTACTTCGCGAGAATTCTCTATTTACTGCAACAAAGAAGACGATAAAAGCCGACACCTACCCCGGCTATCCAACCGAGCGACTCGTCATGGAAACCTTCGATACCCTCACGCTTCCTGAAGGCCCATGGACAACGACCATAAACGTACTGCCTTCAGGCGAAGAACAAGAGCAGCTTCGTCGACAGGGTTACGAACTTGACGGTCTCGGACGTCCACTTCATCCATGGCTTCGTGAGATGCTTACCGATCCAGAGGTAGGTGTAGTAACGGGACTTGGCGAATACTGGCACTGGGGTCCAAATAAAACAGCCGACCCAATTGTCATAAATAATGACAATACCCCAAAGATTCTTCTGATAAAGCGGAGTGATACCGGTATATGGGCATTACCTGGCGGATTTGTCGATGGAGATGAATCTGCCGAAACCGCTGCAAGGCGTGAGCTTCAAGAAGAGACGGGACTGCTCCTTGTCGGTACAGATGGCGAGCAGGTCTACGATGGAGTCGTTGCGGATCTTCGCACGACCGCACATGCATGGGCGGAAACAACTGCGATTCTTTGGAGGGTCGAGGGTACTCCTACTGTACACGCAGGTGACGATGCAGCGGGCGCACAATGGTTTGAAGTCAACGAACTACCAGATCAGCTCCATGGGTCACATGCAGTACTCATTGAGCAGGCACTCGATTCAATCGATACAGTAGCTCACTACAATCACGCGATTAGTCTTCCTCATGAGCTAGTCAATTTAAAATACATCGATGGTGGACATATGTCATATCATCATCTGCACGCTACAACACCATCTCGGAAAAATGTATTCATAAAGAGCCACGACGCCACCGCTTTTACTGATCCGCTTCGAGAAGCACACTCTCGAGGATATCTTCATAAAGAGCTCAAGATGTATTTACACATAGCAGATTTCGAGCCGACACTCATTCCAGAAAATGTTCGGCTAGAAAATGGTCATACACTACTCATGGATGCACTCGATCCTGAAGGTGGATGGCATTGGAATGCTCCGAAGGAGACTATACACTCCTATATTGTTGATGTTTTAATGGCCGCTGAAAAACTACAGGCAATTCAGCTACCCGATAATTTTCACGATACACTCCTGCCTACATACAATACTCATATCGAAGAGGGCTGGCCAACATTAGACAATGAGTCTTTTGAGTCAATACAAACGAATCTTGAGCAATGGAACGCTCGACTTCGGCCCGAATTCAGTGCAATCACCGAAGAGTTTATCGTGTCACTTCCATCGTTACGAAATACATTTAAAGCCTTGCCAGCACCGGGTGAATTGGTATTCTCACATCATGATTTTCGACAAGCAAATGTTGCATGGCGTCCTGATGCCGGTGCAAAAATCGTTGACTGGAGTTGGGCTGGCGTTGGGAGAAAGAATAGTGATGCAACGACATTTCTCATCGATCTCCATAAGAGTGGTCACGACATATCTCGCTATATGGACCATTTCAACCAAGAACATGCACTCACTCTCATCGGATTTTGGCTCGCCCATAGCTTATGGCCTACACGAAGCGACGACAAGACAGTACGGTTGCATCAAACAATCTCCGCAATTAGCGCATTTGATTTACTCCGAAACTAGCGTATAAATGGAGACTGCACCCAGTCCCAGCCGAGTCCAAGTAGTTGATTCAGGATTCCATAGCCGTTTAGGAGCCAGATCGTTACCACAACGACGAGTGCTGTGAGAATCCAAAATACTGCTCGAAGAACAGGGCTTTGTGACTTAAGCCACAACTGCCATGCGTCATATTTTCCCTTAGCATAGTGGAGCGTTCGCTTTGCCCATTCAAACTCTGTTGAGAGTATACCAAGTCCCGCAAACACAACGAGCCAGCCAGGACCAGGGTATGGAATCATGACAATACCCGCAAGTAGCACTATTCCGCCAACAATACCAACACCAATCTTCTTTGTTTTTTGCTTCATCTCCCCTATCCTTTTACTCCCGTTTGATTAGCATTCGTCATTTCTGGGTACTTCTCTGGTGCGTTGCGATAATACTGCACCCACTCATCACTTTCAGGAAGTGTCACTGATTCGACAAACACGCCGTCAGAAAACCCACCCTTTTTGTCAAACTTAGCAGCCTGAACCTCACCTACCTGAAGATCAGTGATGCCGTATTGGGATTTTAAATCATCGAGTACTTGCTGCACGTCGGCAATTTCTTCGATAATCTCGTCGTCGCTCTTTTCTCGTACCGGTATCTCATAACTGTGGCATAGCATTTCCCAACTTTATTTACTTAATCATCTCGAGGAGCTTTGCCTCATCAATTATTTCTGTACCGTAACTTTCGGCTTTTTTCAGCTTACTTGCACCCACCTTTCCACCTGCAACAAGGTACGTCGTATCTTTCGCGACGCTGGTTTGGAAAACACCTCCTAGAGCACGAATGATATCTGCTGCCTCGTCACGCGACATTGACGCTAGCGAACCAGTGATGACAAAACTCTGCCCAACTAACTTACCTGATTTCTTCTCAAAATACGGCACTACGCCAACTTCACCAAACTTCTGCAGTAAACGAACATTATCTTCATCTGCGAACCACGCCACGATACTTTCCGCAACGACTTTGCCTATACCATCAACCGACTCAAGCTGCTGTAGGGCTGCAATTTGTAGTTTTTCAATCGACCCAAACTTTCCAGCAAGATCAATGGCGGTCTGTGCACCAACATGTCGAATGCCAAGTCCTAAAATAAATTTCTCCAGCGGCGGGTTTTTCTTTTCAGCAATCGCGTTGACTAATTTCTTTGCAGATATCTTGGCGAACCTGTCAAGCTTCAATAGATCATCGACCGTCAGTTTGTAGATGTCAGCAGTATCTTTCACGAGTCCAGAGTCAACAAGCGCTATAACGTTCTTCTCGCCGAGTGTGTCGATGTCGAGAGCACCCTTACTCGCATAATATTCAATGGATCGCTTTAACATCAGTCCCGTTGACGCGCCTTTTACTCGGTAAACAACATCTTTACCTGTACGTTCAAATTCAAGCTCTGGGTACTGTTGCTTCAGCGCCTTCATATAATCAAATGCTTCAGTCTGCTTAGGGCGCAGTTCAGTAACAACACTTTCGACTTGCGGGATGATGTCTCCGGCTTTAAAAATCACCACCGTGTCGCCGATCCTTACATCCTTTCGAGCGATTTCATCAGCATTATGAAGACTTGCATGCTGCACCGTCGTGCCTGCAACAACAACTGGGTCAAACACTGCTACGGGCGTTGCCGCACCTGTCCGTCCAATACTTATAACAATATCTTTTACAATCGTCGTCGCTTGCTCTGCGGCATATTTATAGGCCACCGCAGCACGAGGCTGCTTACCAACAACTCCCAGATTACGAAACTGTACTCGATCATTTACTTTCACGACAAGACCATCGGTATTAAATGGTAATCCTTCGCGAATTTCTCCAACATGATCAATGAATTTCATTACATCTGTAATGCGTGTAAAGATAGACGCCTCTTGATTTCGTGTAACACCGAGACTACTGAGAGCCTCGTATGCATACATATTTGTCGGTACATCCGCAGGATCATCCCTAAGGAGG
>JACQGD010000030.1 GCA_016199685.1 Candidatus Saccharimonadota bacterium | reverse complement strand
TTCACGTTCGGTTTCTGGGTTGTAGTATGCTTCACGGTAGATGAACATGACGATATCGGCATCTTGCTCAATTGATCCTGATTCGCGAAGATCAGAAAGCTGAGGGACTTGGGGCGTACGGTTTTCAACCGATCGCGATAGCTGAGAAAGCGCGATAACGGGGACATTCATCTCACGAGCAATAAGCTTGAGTCCACGGCTAATTTCACTCACCTCTTGTACGCGATTGCCTTCGGTTTTGCTACTACCCTGCATGAGCTGAAGGTAATCGACGATAATCAGTCCAAGTGGTGCATCGTGGGCTGCGCGGCGAGCTTTTGTACGCATTTCGAGGACAGAGAGTCCTGGTTTGTCATCGATAAATATTGGCGCTTCAGCCATTTCGCCCATCGCCTCGGAGAGCTTACTAAAGTCTTCGTCGGAAAGATTTCCTGTACGAATATTCCACGCATCGACGCCACTTGCATCGGCTAACATACGATCGACGAGCTGTTCCTTGCTCATCTCAAGGCTAAAGAAAAGAACCGATTGTTTGTTAACTGTTGCAACATTGTATGCAAGGTTTGTTACAAGGGTTGTCTTACCCATGGCAGGACGAGCGGCAAGGATGATAAGATCACTTCGCTGCAATCCCGCAGTCATGTCATCGAGATCTCGATACCCTGTCTTGACACCACGAATCGCCCCTTTATTTCGGTGGAGTTCTTCCATACGGTCGAAGCTGTCGGTGAGAATTGTCTCGATACTCGTAAGATCTTGCTTGAGAGATTGGTCGCTCACACTAAATAGCTCAGCTTCAGCTTTGCCGAGGAGTTCCTGTACGTCGTACTCTTCATCGAAACCAAGCTCTGATATCTCGCCACTTGCTTTTATGAGGCGACGCCGAATTGCTTTTTGTGATACCATCTCGGCATACGTCTCTGCATGAGCCGCGGTTGGGACATAGTTAGTGAGCTCTGTAAGATACGCGCTACCACCGACCATGTCAAGTTCATCCTTTTTCTTTAGTTCGTCGGTAAGTGTCAAAAGATCGACAGGCTTATGTCGTTCAAATAGTTTGACCATGCCGCTAAAAATAGTTGCATGACGCTTGTCGTAAAAGTCGCGCGGAGTAACATGTTCTGTGACATCACCAAGAACATCTTCGTTAATCAAAACGGCACCAAGTAAGCTCATCTCCGCATCAATATTTTGCGGTGGTACTTTGCCCGCAACGAGTCCCTTTACCTTTTCCTTGCGACGCTTATCGTCTTGCTGATCACGCATCTACGGTTACCTCTTCTCCTCCGCCCATGATAGCAGCAATTGCGGCCGCTTGACTATCTTTTGGCGGGGGTACCGTTGGGATTGTCTCGATCTCCAAATTACCTGCTTCAGTTGCAATAAGGCACTCTGAGAGCATCAGTCTGTACTTTGCCTCATCGAGTTTTGTCTTATTGAATTTACGCATCGTATATAAAGTGAGCGTGTCGTCATGTATCTCAAATTGACACTTACTCAGAACGCTATGCAGTGCAACGTGATTAACTCGTACATATTCAACGAGTGTTTCCCAATTGAAATTTTCAGGGTGCGCTTCACCTGCAATGTGTGCAGGCATTTCTATGGTTGGTATGTCATCGGCTTTTTTTACCGATTGAGGCACGGGCGGTGTTGTTGCTGCGTGTTTTTTTATTGGCGTCGAGGATTCTTGCTTACGAAGCTGCTGAATTGGCGCGCTCACAACAGGTTTTGTCGCAAGGAGTGGAGCTGCTGAAGGTGCTTGCTTTTGTTTCGGGAGAGCTGCAAAAAGAAGCACTGTCATAAGTTTAATATCGGGTTTTGACGAAGTGGATGCATCAAGAAGTCCATCAAGTAATGACACATGCGAAGGGGCGTCGACGAGTGTTTGCTTGACGGCATGGATGAGCTGTTCGATAAGTGTCATTGCATCGACACCACTTTTCTCACTCCGAGAAAGGAGCTCAATGACATTCTGCGTATCTTGTGATGTAACTGCATTTAGCAATTCGTCGATAATATCTTGAGGTGCAAGTCCAAGCGTCTCTTCGATGAGATCTTTTGTAATGCCGCCTTTTTCATCTGCAAGGCTCGAGAGCTGATCGAGGAGACTGATGCTATCACGAAAGCTACCCCTGCCCCTCTGCGCAATAATCTCTAGTGAGAGTTCATCAATTGTGATCCCTTCCTTGTCGGCAATCATTTTAAGATGAGTGCGGGCATCCTCTGCTGTGATAGAACGAAGTCCAAACCGCTGGGTTCGACTGATTATCGTGTCAGGTAATTTCTCGATATTTGTTGTCGCGAGAATAAACACAACATGCTCTGGCGGTTCTTCGAGTGTTTTAAGAAGCGCATTGAATGCTGGCTTTGAGAGCATGTGCACCTCATCGATGATATAGACTTTTTTAGCTGCCGAAACTGGCGCGAGCTGTACTTTTTCTCGAAGATCACGAACGTCATCAACGCCATTATTACTTGCCGCATCAATTTCGATAATGTCCAGATGCGTAGCTTCGTCAGTGTACGGTAATTGATTGATTTCGTGCGCTAAAATGCGTGCTATAGACGTTTTGCCTATGCCGCGCGGTCCAGTAAGTAAGTATGCGTGTGCTACTTTCCCTTGCTTAAGGGCGCGCGAGAGTACGGCTGTGACGTGGTTTTGTCCAACTATCTCCGAGAGCGACTTGCTACGGTATTTACGGTATAAGGCTTGTGACATATCTGTCACTATTGTACGACGAATTTAACAATCCGTCTGTTGTGATTTATGGCTATTCTTTTGTCTTAGGTCGGATATACTGGATGAACTTGCCGGTGCCGCCAGCGGCTGCATGGTAAAGGTACCATCGAAAGATGAGCCAACTCATACCACCTGACAAAAAGCAGATAACAAACGCCACTAGGAGTATCGGTATGATAGCGTCTTTGTATGCTTGGCTATTGGGAACAAGACTTGCAATGAAGCAGACGAGTATCACGATAAAAGAAATTATCGAGATGAGTGAGAGTACTCGCGCTAGTTTTACGAGCATACTCGTCTATAGAGCGGCTTCGACAGCTGCCCATGCTGCGTCAGGATTGTCTTCTGGAACAATGATAGTGACTTGGTCACCTTCTTTGATACGGAAATACGTCACACTCGCAAGCAAGATTCGATATTCTCGAGCATGTTAGTTTCAGCTTCTTGAATTAAGCTGGCTAGCCTCTTGACCTGTTTTTCTGGTAATTCAGACATGTCTCGCAAATTCCTTGTCTGTTTTTGTAGTAGTATTACCTCTATATATACCAGTCTAGTGTCGGAATGTCAACGATCGACACTATTTATCAGATATTATTGAGAAAGCTATGAAAATCGACACTATTAAAATTATCTTATCCACATGATAAATAGGGGTCGTGCCTAAAACGTTGTATATTTTGTATTTGCAATCAAAAAGCCGCCTATGGTAGGCGGCCGATCGATGCATTGATTGACGTTGGTCGAGTATGTTTTTTCAGTATGAAACTGAGTAGTGATTAGCTAAGTTCAACAGTTGCGCCAGCTTCTTCAAGCTGCTTCTTTGCTGCTTCAGCGTCGTCTTTGCTAACCTTCTCTTTAACAGGTGCTGGAGCACCGTCAACGATAGCTTTAGCTTCACCAAGTCCAAGACCTGTAAGTTCTTTCACAGCCTTGATGACTGCAACTTTCTGAGCACCAGCGTCTTTCAACGTAACAGTAAACTCAGATTTTTCGTCTTCAGCAGGACCAGCTTCAGTAGCAGGACCAGCAACAGCAACAGCTGCAGCAGCAGGTTCGATGCCGTATTCGTCTTTAAGGATTGTTTTAAGGTCGTTAACCTCAAGGACAGTAAGCTTAGTTAGCTCTTCTGCCAGTTTTTTAATATCAGCCATGTGGGCTCCTTCCATGATCAAACACTTGCCTCGTGGCCTATTTCGAACGCCAAGCTGCGCTGCTCATAGACGGTACTATATGTACAGTCTACTTGCGCTGCTCGCCTGTCATTTCGAACTAGTCTCACGATCCAAGCATTTTCTCGCGTGTAATTAGTAAGTTAAATAGTTATGCTTTCGCTTTGGCTTCAACACCATCAAGTAGTGCATGAAGATTGCCAGATAGTGCATTTGTAATGTCGTGAACTGGTGAAAGCAGTTGTGCAACAACTTCGCCAATAAGCTGATTCTTGCTAGGAAGACCTGCAAGAGCTTTGACGTCATCGGCACTTAGCAATGCACCCTCACCTGAAAACGCACCTACAAATTGTAGGGCTGGATGTGTTTTTGCAAATGTATCAAGTACTTGCGCAGGTGCGACTTCATCGTCTGCACTCACTGCGTAAAGCAGCTGTCCAGTAAGTGATGAAGTATCAATACCTTTGTAAGTTGCGTTTTCTTCAAGTGCAACACGGACAAGGCGGTTTTTGACAACCTTGATCGTGACACCTGATTCACGAGCTGCGCGTCGAAGTGTTTGAACATCGGCAACGCTCAGCCCTTGGTACTGTGCAAAGACGGTCATCTTTGAATCAGCTAGTAGCTCACGTATCTCAGCAACCAAAGCGTTCTTTTTATCGCGACTAATTGCCATACAATAAAAATCCTTCCTTTAGTTGTAATTTCTCGACCAAATTGTCAATGTACTGGTAATGTGAAAACCAAAAAAGTCTTCGGCTTTCGCAATATCTACAGAAGTACTCAGGAGAGTTCTCTTATGTCGAGACAGTTTTCTCAGACACCATTGGTTCCTTCGAAGTTGTATGAGCTGGGCAAGGTTGCATATCCTAAGGCTGTTGAGATGTTACTCGTCGAAAGAATCGGTCATGTATCAAATGAGACAAACCTCCCGTCTATGTACCGTGACGCAATCGAATTTGAGATTGCACTTGAATCAGAACGACGTAGAGAAGGAAACGATGCCGCAGGTGAACGATTAAAATACCACCTTCAAGGCCAAACGATCAACGACAACGATGCGGAGCTTATATGGAGAGCACGAACGGGCGATGCGACAATGGCGGAAACGGCCGAGTTGCTTTTGCGATATCCTGTTATGGGAGCGATTGAAGCCGCAAAGCATACTGAGCCATTGAAATGGAACGGAGTATCAAACACAGATATCCATATATGGAGTGGGTATGATGAATTTATGAATCGCGTCAGTGATACGAGTAAGATTCATGCAGAGTGGTTTGCTTCCGGAGATGTGCGACGTGAAGGTCGCTCAATAGATCCCTGCAAGTCTATATTTAATCCTGATATCCGTCAACGCCAACAAGTCATAGTAGGCATGAAGGACAATCTTGCGCAGATCACTAATGGTAATACGACAATCGAACTTGTACGTAAGCGGACGCTTGTTATGCTCCCGGATTCAGTTGAACTGAAAGGTATTAAGAAAGTTTCCAAAAAAGTGAAGTCTCTTAATGGTGAAGTGATCAATCTCCAGCCTATTGCGACATCATGTTATTGGCGCGTGATAGATACGGACCGAGCGTAGCCTAGGTATAATCGGTTATTTAGCAATGGGGAGTAATTAACTACTTCTCATCAAGGGTATGTTATTATAATGCGCTAAGAAAAACGTAAACCGGTACCACGGCTACAGCTCCCGAATTATAATGTCCCAAATCTCACGCTGCACTGCATCGACAGATTGCGCTGCAGATACGACTGGAATATTATGCGACGTTGCAATCGCTGCATAGCCTTTATTTACCTTTGATTGAAACTCATCGTCTTTCGACTCAAATGTATCGGGATGGGCTAAGCTACCTCGGCTTGCAATTCGTTTTCGTCGCTCCGTCTCATTATCGAGATCGAGGATAATTGCTATGTCTGGTCGAAGGTATTGATCATCGGTTGCAATACGTGTCACCGTGCTAATCATCTCCATATCGAGGCCTTCTCCAAAGCCTTGATACGCGAGTGTTGAGTAGTAATTTCGCGACGCGATAACCCATTTGCCGGCCATAAGTGCTGGAAGTGCTTGACGAAACCAAATGTCGTGGCGTGCTGCGCTAAAGAGTAATAAATTTGTTATGGCATCACGGGGAAGTTTGCCGTTTTTTATGACACTACGTATCGCATCTGCGACTAATGATCCGGCTGGCTCATGAAACTCAATTGACTCGATGCCCTGTTCGAGGAGCTTCTTGCGCACAAGTTCGACCTGTGTCGATTTACCTGTTCCATCATGACCTTCGATGACAACGTATTTACCGAATGTTTGCATTTATTTTGTTCCTTCGGCGAGGCCGTTAATGATTTCTGGTGCTTTTCGGTTGTCCTTGTATGCACGTGGGAGCATGTCTTCTGGCTTCCAGGTTCGAATGAGCTCGTCAAGGTCGCTCGTATGTTGATACTTGCCGCTCACTCCTCCTCGTCCATCGCTATAGTCACCATCGACTGGGCCGGTTTTGTGAAAAATGAGTTGGCCAATTCGCTCGCCAACAGGCAGCACTACTGACTCATGCATATTAAGGTTGTAGATTTCGAGCGTAATACGGTTGATATATCCAGGATCGACCCAGCCAGCGTCAAAACATACGGCGACCCCATTTCGTCCCCAGCTGCTCCGCGATTTGACTTCGCAGGCTCCACCATGTGCTCGAATACCGACGAATTCATGTGTGTGTGCTAAGATTCGCTCCCCTGGACGAAGGACGATGATTGGATGGTCTTCGGGGATGTTATTAAATAGTTTGTAGCCATTTTTGTCGCACCATTCCTTGTGGGGGATTGCCTCGAGTGGTCCTTTGAAGTAGCGGTCAACATCATCTTTATCAAACGGATTATAGACTCTCGCCTCTTCTTGATACTCTTGTTTAAAAAAGTAATGGCCTAAAGTAAAATCGAGACTTGCTTCTGAAACGTTTTTTGAGTTGAATGGTACGCTCACGATCGTCCCGTCGTTGATTGCTGTAAGGATTTCTGTATTACTATAAACACTCATGATTTAACTTCGGTTACCTTTTCAAATGCGTATGCCGCACGGCTTATCGTTGATGTATTTACTGCTGGTGAAAGTAGCTTTAACTCTTCGAACGTAACCCATTTCATATCAGTAGCGGCATTGTCTTCGAGCGTAAAATCAGCCCTGACTCTTCCTCGATTTCCCTATAGAGCCCTTCAATAGGTGTTTCGCTAAGCTCGATGTGGCCAGCTGGCGGTAGCCAAAGTTTCAATGTGTGATGCAGTAAAAGCAATATTTTATTGTCATGAATAATATAGCCGCTCGCTGTATAGTCGTACTGACTATCAGAATGAATATGTCCCATACGTTTCCCTCTCCTAGAATCTGTATTGATTGTAGCATAGCGCCTAAGTTTGTTACTATAAACAGATGAAGAGAATTATTGTCGCCTATGATAAGAGCCGAACGATCGGAAATAATGGCCAACTTCCATGGCGTGGTGAACTTCCTGCTGACATGCGACACTGGAATCCTACTGGCGTGGGTCACAGGATCGCTGTCTCCAGCGTGGGTCGCTCGGGTGTGAGCGTCACTGTGTGCTTCGAGCCTCCATCACCTACCTCTGTCAGGACAACATCGTACCCGCGAGGGCGACTGGGGCTTGGAAGTTTGAGCGCGTTCGAATTCGATCGTACAATCAAATTCAGTACCTCTTCTCGATGTACTTGCCACTGAGTGGTCACGACCGTCAGTGCGTGATTGCTACGACGGGCCCGAACCGCGACGTCGTTCATCTTGTTCAGCTCTTCGAGTGACCAGAGAGGCAATCGAAAGCTGAGCGAGATTTCCGTTTCTTCGTACTCGCCTACTGCTTTGGGGAGGCCTACACTGAGACTGAGCGCGTGTTTGCCGGACATGACAACACCTTTCGACGACTGGCTGAGATGCCATCTCAAGACGACCAGTATGGTAACATTATATCATAATAACAATTATTTACAATGCTACCTAGACGGCAATTGGAGCTTTGATCGGTGGATGCGGATCATATCCTTCTAGCTTAATATCATCGAAGGTAAAGTCGTCAATGTTTGTGATATTGGGATTAAGCCAAAGCGTTGGGAGCGCTCGAGGCTCACGAGAGAGCTGCTCTTCCACCTGTTTCATGTGGTTCAAGTAGATGTGTGCATCTCCAAAAGTATGGATAAACTCACCCAGTTTGAGTCCTGTCACTTGCGCGACCATTGCAGTAAGAAGCGCGTATGATGCAACATTGAATGGAATGCCCAGAAAGAGATCTGCGCTACGCTGATACAGCTGACAGGACAGTTTACCGTCGATGACCATAAACTGGAAAAGTGTGTGACATGATGGTGGCGCATGATGATGATTCTTGATGAGTTCTTGAATTTCTCCAACATTCCAACCAGAGACGATGATACGCCGGGATGTCGGATCGTTATTGATGAGGTCAATAATATTGGCAATTTGGTCAATATCCTCGCCATCAGGTCCGGTCCACCTGCGCCACTGTTTGCCGTAAATAGGTCCAAGCTCTCCCCATTTTAGCGCAAACGCATCATCGTCTTTAATGTTCTGGACGAATTCATTAAGATGGTTTGTCCATTCGTCGGAGTAGCGTTCAAACTTTGTATCAAGGTTATTCTTTTCGAGGTAGATTTGGTATGCCCATTCATTCCAAATTTTCACATCGTTTTGGACAAGATACTGAATGTTTGTTGCTCCCTGGAGCATCCATAGTAGTTCGTGGACAACTGCTTTCATGTATAGCTTCTTTGTCGTTACTGCCGGGAAGCCTTCGCTGAGATCAAACCTGATTTGTCGACCGAAAACACTTTTTGTTCCCGTCCCAGTACGATCGCCTTTGATTGTTCCGTTATCTTTTACGTCTCGTAGTAAATCAAGATATTGACGCATATGCTCCTCCAGTTATTGTCATTAGTATGGCATAGGCACGAGCGATTTAGTAGAATATAGCAATTAATTACAACGAGTGTCGAGACATAAATTGCCAAAGCGTCTGTGTTGCTTCCGGCCACCAAAGATGACCGCCGCCACGAAGTTTTATGTTTTGAACCGTGGCATTGTTGCGACAATTGTTCCACGACGTAATCGTTGTCACTGCATCAATATTCGTCGTTGTCGATTGTGGATCGCAGCCATTGTCTTGGGCTCGAGCTGCAGACCAGCTGGCAATATTTGGAAGTTTTCGGATTGTTGACCCACCGTAGTCATCAACTCCTGAAGAATACGGCGCACCTTCCCATGAATTATATCCATCTTTGGCGATCGTTGGATGAGGAGATCCGATAATTGCATTTAGGACATTGAGTCCAGCTTGCTGCGCACCGCCTGTGACTGAGGCTCCTTTTCCAGGGAAATGAACGATAAGCGGATAGTAGGTATCCGCCTTAAAGTTTTTCGGAAGATGAATAGAATATGAGCGGTTGCCGTCTTCGGTGAGAGTTTCAAATGTCTGCGTCGTATCCTGTTGCCACGCATTTCGAGCGGTACATGACGGATCGGGTATAGTGATACTTGTTATTTTACCTTGGAGTGAGTTATTTTTCTGATTAAGTATCTGGATTTGATACCACATGCCAAGCAGTATTGCGATGAGACCTAAGCATGCAGCACCCCATAAAATATGATGGATATAGATAGATTGTAGCGAAGGTCGCCGCCGCACTTTTTTATGCACTGTTGAAACAGTTCCTGACTTAGGGTTTGGCATAAGTCCACGTGGACCAAGCAAGCGAGCGTACTTACCAAGTTTTGGCATGTACTGTGGTGTTGCAATAAGGATGTCGAAGTTAAGCTCTTCTTTTTCGAGTTGCTTTAGAAATTCTTCATCACCAATCACATCAGCACCAGCTTTTTTCGCACCAGCATGTTCTGCTTCTGGGGCAAATACAGCGACGCGAACAGTTTTACCAGTTCCGTTTGGAAGGCTTACTGTTGTACGGATATTTTGGTCAGCTTGGCGTGGATCAACACCAAGACGAACATGCACTTCAACGCTTGCGTCGAATTTTGCAGGATTTGTCTTCGAGGCAAGTTCAAATGCTTCAGTGACTGAGTAGACCTTACCTGTCTCAAGGAGTTTAGCGACATTGCGGTAACTCTTACCACGACGCTCAAGCCGTGAGCGAACCGTAGGCTTCGGTCCTTTGAGGCGAGCTTCGCCTTCCTCTGTCTGTGCAGATGTGTCACCAGCTTCTTTACGAGCTTCTTTTTCAGCAATTTCTTCTGCTTCACGGAGTGACTTCTCGCTTCGTTTACCAGCTTTTGCTGTTTTCTTCTCTTCAGTAGCAACTTCTGCTTCCGCATCAACTGCACCAGCTGTTGCAATGATTGCTTCAATCTCTGCGATTGTGTTTTTCTCTGTAGCTTCAAGACCAAGTTCTTTTACTTGAGCAAGCAAATCAGCTTTCTTCGCCATAGGTGTAAACCCTTTCTGTGGTAGTAACGGCTTTTTAGGCCTCCCAACATTGATTAGTTATAGATTCATTATATCAGATTAATGTTCATTACGCGAGAGTGTATTGACATATAATTACTCTTATGCTATAATTATATTAATCTTTGAATGTTGACATGCTTGTCAAAGTTTGCAAGATGAAATTTGACAAGTGAAAACACCCACCACCTCTACAAAAGGACATTGATATGAAGAATATCTTCTCTGCCCTGGCCATTCGACTTGCTTTTAAGTTCGCATGGCTGCGCTCTCCTGCGATTCGGCAGCCTTCCACGATTTCGGGAACGTTGCATCCTCTCGGCGACCTACTCTGTGTGGTAACACCGCTCCAACACGAGATGTCGCATCGAGTCGACTGCGACAATACGGTGATGCATGGCTACTCTATGGGCGCGGAAGCTCCTGTTCAGCCCAAGCCGTACTACCTCGCGCAGGTACCCAAGGGTCGCCAGCGTAGAGCGCTAGTGACCATCGGGAGCGCCGGCCGCAACACCGGCCGTCGCTGATCGGAAGAGGAGTTGGTAGGGCGTCAGTATGTATGACGCCCCACCTGGAGCTGTTTTCACTTGTCTCCCCTTTTTATCCGCCAATAGGCGGTATTTTTGTTGTTTTTCGTTGGGACGCATTAGTCTCTCCAAAATTCTTAGCGTATAATAGAACCAATGAGCTCTAGTAGTACCGTAATTATATCCAACCGTCTCCCTATCAGTGTTTCTCGAAAAGATACTAAACTCGTCTTTGATGCGAGTAGTGGTGGTCTCGCAACGGCCATGAGTTCACTTGAGGTCGAAGATAAAATTTGGGTCGGATGGCCTGGAATTGATGCCGACACGCTCACCGATGACGAGCGTGTGGAGATTACTGATGAGCTTCAAAAACATGGGTGCTTTCCCGTTTTCTTGAGTGCGAAAGAAGTCGAACTCTACTATGAGGGCTATGCGAATGATACGTTATGGCCACTTTTCCATTATTTCCAAAGCGTCGCACGCTACCACAATGAGTATTGGGACGCATACAAACTCGTTAACGAAAAATTTGCCGATGCCGTCGCAACCGTGTCGACTGAGCAAGCTCGTATATGGATTCATGATTATCATTTTATGTTGCTTCCCGCGCTTATTCGTGATCGGCTTCCTGCAGCGACAATCGGCTTCTTTTTGCATATTCCATTCCCGAGTTTTGAAATCTTCCGGTTACTCCCACAACGTAAAGAGCTCCTTAAGGGCCTTCTCGGCGCGGATATCGTTGGATTCCACGTGTACGACTATGCACAGCACTTCCTCGACAGCTGCCTGCGTCTCCTTGGCGTCCCCTCGTCAAATGGAGCTTTGCAGTACGAGGGTCGCGCAGTAAAAGCCGCGGCTTACCCGATCGGTGTTGACTATGAAAAATTCCGCAAACAACTCGGACTTAAAGAGACTAAAGATGCGCTTAAGCAGCTCGATGCAACCTACGACAAAGAAAAGTTGATTCTTTCAGTGGATCGACTTGATTACTCAAAGGGGATTCCAGAGCGACTCGAAGCATTCCGACTACTGCTCGAGAAGCACCCTGAATACATCGGTAAAGTAAAACTTCTGATGATTGCTGTACCGTCACGAACTGGTGTGCAAGCATACCAGGAATTACGTGATGAGATCGAGATGACAGTGAGTCGTATCAATGGAACGTTCGGGACAGTCGATTGGGCGCCAATATCGTATCAATTCCAAAATAGGCCGTTTAGTGAAGTCGTTGCACTCTATGCAAAAGCGGAGATTATGCTCGTAACGCCTATCCGTGATGGAATGAATCTCGTTGCAAAAGAATACGTCGCGAGTAAGAAACGTCGCCACGGCGTACTCATTCTTAGCGAGATGGCGGGCGCTATCGATGAGATGCCCGAATCCTTGAGTATTAATCCAAACAATGCACTGTCAGTTGCAAACGCTATCCACGACGCACTCATTATGCCGACGCGC
>JACQGD010000042.1 GCA_016199685.1 Candidatus Saccharimonadota bacterium | reverse complement strand
AGAAGCTCCACGAATACTTGAACTAAAGTTTTGCTCTTGATAGCATAAAACACCTTGCATTTACGCAAGGTGTTTTATTTGTCACTGAACTTTAACGGAGTAGTTAAAGCCGAACGCAGTAGGCCACGTTGTGGCGCATGGATCTGGTGCTGAATCGCCACTGCTCGGTGATTCAAGACGGACATAGAGGAAGAGTGTTACAAGTCTGCCACTGGCAATACACCGTAGCGATGGCGTAAGTTCTATTGGTTGTGAAGATAAGGTCTACGTGTGTTGATGTTAGGACTCGTAGAATTTTACATGCTTTAGGACTGCATCCATCTGAATATGAAGGTGGTCGAGATCTCCTTCGTTATGGATGAAATAGTCAGCAATGGCAATAGGGCCACCTTTTTCAATATTTTCAATTTCAGCCCAGTCTCGTTGATCAACTTCTGTCGATGTAAGTGGGCGTTTTGGTCTGTCGGCCATACGTCGCTTTCGAAGATGTTTCGGTGTTACTACTGCGACAACAGTTAGCTCTCCCGGGAATTCACTCTTAAGAACTTTATATTCTGTCCATGTGTAAAGTCCATCGGCAACAATCCTATGTTGGCCTGCGCTTATCAGGTCATGTATTTGAGAAACAATTCGCTTAACGACAAAGTCTTTGCCTTCTTTTTCGCGAAGCTCTTCACGAACTGGTTGTTCATTTGCTTGGGTGAGCTCAAGCCCCCGTTTGGTTACTTCGTCTAAGACAATTCCTCCAAAATACACTTTTGGATATCCTTTTTCTGTGAGATAGTCTACGGCGGTACTCTTGCCGCTGCCTGTTAAACCAACAAATGCTACAATTTTTACGTTATCGTGATGACTCATTGTTTCCTAGTATAACAGATTGACGGGATCCTTTGAACTACTTACCGTGACGGCGTTCACGTGCATGAAAATCATCGACAATGTTGGCGAGATGTTCACCCTTGAATTCTGGCCAAAGAAGTTCGGGGAAAGAAAACTGAGTCTCATCAGCAAGAAGGCTCATAAACCCAGCACTATTGTGAGGGTCGGTCCATGCACCTGTTCGTATAATTAAATCAAGTTCCGGAAGATGACCTGTCCACGAACGTGACCGAAGTAGCTGTTCCGTAGGAACGGTGCTTTCCGTATCGGTCAAAATAGAATGAACGGCTGCTGTGCGCTCGCGATTACCACTGTAGTCGATAAGTATTGTCAGCTCACAGCCTGTTCTATGAGCCGTATCTGCGATTGCTTTATTCATTGCGTCGATTGTTTTTGGCGTCAGGCTATCTCGCCATTCATACCTTGCCAAGATGGACGACTTTACGCATACTTAAGAATAAGAAGTGTAACGAGGAGAATAGTATGACAGCAGAAGTACATGGATTCGAGTCAACACCAACCGACCAGGGCAATGAGCCTCCTGAAAGAACCGAGCGATTACTTGAGGTCGTCCCGGATATACCGCATGCAGAACTTGCCGAACGGGCGAGTGAAGTGTACGAACAATTTAAACGGGCATTTGGGTGGAGTGAACCGCTGCAAGACGAGCTATTTAGTAGAGTTGCAGGTGATGAGTGTGAGTTGTCCGATGAACTTCGTGCAAGACTTATTGATCTCTTCTTTGTAGGTCGAGGTTCAGCGTTTGTGCAAGACGAAGTTCGAGCTAACTATAAATTTATATTTGAAGCATTTACTAAGGATGCGCGCAATGTAGCGCAAATTCGAGACAGCTTACAGGAGCAGGGCATTGTGCCGTATGAAGTTGATCATGCGTATGTATCGAAGCATCTTCTCACGACAATCTCAAAGATGAGTATGCATCAGGAGTAGAGACGCGCTATACTAGAGGTATGAAACGTTTGGTAGTTATCGACGGAAAGTCCGTATTTTATAGAGGGTATTATGCAATGCCCGGTCTGAGTCTCAAAGATGGTACGCCAATTGGTGGGGTATTTGGATTTGCAAGTATCGCAATTGAAATTATTAAACAGCTTGAGCCTGATTATATTGCTGTTGCATGGGATATCAAGGGAACGAGTACATCGAAGCGTATTGAGATTTATCCTGAATATAAAGCTGGTCGAACAAAACCACCTGAGGATTTTTACGCTCAGTTACCTGTGCTACGTGAAATTCTCGAGGCATTTAACTGGCCGCTGTATGAGCTCGATCATTATGAGGCAGATGATATCATTGGCACTTTTGCGACGCAGGCTGGTGAAGGCGATATCGAAACGTGTATCGTGTCGGGTGATTATGACATGCTGCAGCTTATCGCACCGAAAACTTCGGTCTACATTACAAAAAAAGGCGGGACTGATCTGACGAAGTATGACAGCGATGCATTTACGGAAAAGTATGGTGTGCGCGTCGAGCAGTTCGTCGACTACAAGGCACTTGTCGGTGATAAGAGTGACAATATTCCGGGTGTTCGTAAGATAGGACCCAAGGCTGCTGAAACGCTGCTTGGTAAATATGAAACGATCGATGGAATTTACGAACATGTCGATGAGCTCAAAGGAGCGCAGCAGCAAAATTTGATCGATGACAAAGAAAACGCCTATATGAGTCAAAAGTTGGCGCAGATTTTTTGCGATGCACCGATCGAACTAAACTGGGATGAAATGGATATCGAGCGGACAAATCTGAGTAAGGTTGCGGCAGTTCTGCAGAAATTTGAATTTAGCTCGCTTGTGAAAAGACTTCCGAAGCATATGCAACAGGCTGAGCAGCATTCATTGTTTTTTGAACCAGCCGCTGTCGTTACGCTCAAAGAGATTGCGTGGCCCGAGCAGGTTTCGATAGATGGTCCTGTCGTTCTTCATCTCGATGAAGAGTCTGTATGGTTATCGCTCGACCGTAAAACAGTTGCACACACTCCTATAAAGGAAATCGATACGAGCATATGGCGTGCCTTGGAACTCGCGACAGTCGTGAGCTACGATAGTAAATTGCTGTATCATGAGCTAGCCGATCGTGGGGTAAAAGTGAAATTCGGACAAGCGCACGACGTGCGCCAAGCAGCATTCTTGATTGATCCTTTGCGCCGTGATCGAAGTTTGTCAGCGCTCGTTGGCGGCGAACTCACGACGACATCAGATTTTGTTGCAGGATTATGGCAAGTATATGACTGGCAGAACGAAGCTTTTTCACATACGCCAAAACTGAGTGAGATTGCGCATAAGTTTGATTTTCCGCTGACGTACAATCTTTTTGCAATGGAGCACCGAGGAATCAAAATTGACAAAGCTTTGCTTGCTACAATGAGCGAGACGCTTGGTGATGAACACAAAACACTTGAACAAGAAATGTATACGATGGCCGGGTATGAATTTAATATTGGAAGTCCAGCCCAACTTTCTGAAGTGTTATTTACGAAGCTACAACTCCCAACTGCAGGAATCAAAAAAGGCAAAACAGGGTATAGTACAGGCCAAAAAGAACTCGACAAGTTGCGCGGTCAGCACCCGATCATCGAACTTATTGAGCGAACTCGCGAGCTTGCAAAACTCAAAAATACGTACGTCGACACGCTTCCGGAGCAGACCGATGCGAGCAATCGCATTCACACGACGTTCAATCAAGATGTTGCTGCGACAGGTCGCCTTAGTAGTACTAACCCTAACTTGCAGAATATTCCAGTTCGTAGTGAGCTAGGCCGGCGTATCCGCGAGGCTTTTGTTCCAGAAGAAGGTAAGGTCTATGTAAGCGCTGATTATAGCCAATTCGAGCTACGTCTTGCTGCGGTGCTTGCGGACGACAAAGAGCTCATCAATGACTTTAATGGTGACGTCGATATCCATACCAAAACTGCTGCGCGAGTATACGGTATTCCGATGGATGATGTGACGAAAAACCAGCGCCGCGATGCAAAGGTGATTAATTTTGGCGTGTTGTACGGCATGAGCCCTCACGGTCTGAGTGTTGCGACAGGTATGAGTCTTGGTGAGGCGAAAAAGTACATTGATCAGTATTTTGAACTTCGTGCGCCGATCCGTAAATTTATCGACGATACGCTTGAAAAAGCGAAGACTGATGGGTACGTGGAAACCTACTTTGGCCGACGACGACCAACGCCCGATATCAATAGCAGTAACTTCATGGTACGAGAAGGCGCGAAGCGAGCGGCTGCCAATATGCCAATTCAGGGGACTGAGGCGGATCTTATGAAGCTAGCGATGATCCAGGTCGACGAAAAGCTTGGCGATCTTGGTGAGCAAATTTTGCAGATCCACGACAGTATCTTGATTGAATGTCCGAAAGAAAATGCTGAGGCTGTTGCAGAAATTCTCCGAAGTACGATGGAAGGCGTGGCAAGTGTACTGCCGATTAAGCTAAAAGTAGATGTGAGCACTGGTGTGAACTGGGGTGAATTATAGCGTGTGGGGCCGTCGGAATACGGTCGAAGCAATACTTCCGCAAATAGATACATACTTTTACGGCGAGCAGGGACAAGTGCTTGCAGTCGATGACCATCAGTCATTTCGCGAGGTGGCGAAGTTGCAACAGGATATATACGAAGATGAAAAGAAGTTGTTGCGTAAATATAGCCACGAAAAATCGAATGACTTTTTAGTGAGCGAGACGGCTGCACGCGACTATTTGGCTACGTTGGGATTCGAGGGCTTGCCTCCTATATATCTCGTCGATGATG
>JACQGD010000041.1 GCA_016199685.1 Candidatus Saccharimonadota bacterium | reverse complement strand
TTGAGGGACTTGGCGTAAAGCACCGTAAAGTTAAACCATCACAGCTCAACCCAACGGGTGGTCATAAAGACATTCATGTCCCAACACCAATCCATAAGGTTGCACTTGTTGTTGACGAAAAAGCAGCGACAACGAGCCGTGTTGGCTACGACAAAAATACGAACGGTAAAGTTCGTGTTGCACGTCAGCTAAAGAATAAGGAGATTAAGTAATGGCTAAAACCACAGCAACTACTACCGCTCCTCGCTTGAAAGCCTTGTACCAATCACAGTACGTCAAGGAACTCCAGGCCGAATTGAACCTCGCAAACGTACATCAAGTACCGAAGCTCGAGAAAATTGTGGTCAGCGTAGGAACCGGCAAAAATAAAGATGACAAACGTCATCTTGAAACTGTCAAAAACACAGTCACAAAAATCACAGGTCAAATGCCTGTTGAGCGACTTGCGAAGAAATCAATTGCTGGATTCAAGATCCGTGCAAATATGGGTGCACCAGTAGGCGTTACAGTCACACTACGTGGCGCTCGTATGTACGAATTTCTTGATCGTCTTGTAAACATTAATCTTCCACGCGTTCGTGACTTTCATGGTGTTGGTTTGAAATTTGATAAAGGCGGTAACTATAATCTAGGAATCGTTGAGCAGTCAATTTTCGCTGAACTATCATTTGAAGAAACTCAGGTGCTTCATGGTCTGCAGATTACTTTCGCTATCAAGAACGAAGATCCTGCTCATAGCCGCGCGCTACTTGAGAAATTTGGTCTACCGTTTGAAAAAGTTGGAGGAAATCGCTAAATGGCTAAGAAATCAATGATCGCACGAGACGAGAAGCGAAAGAAGCTTATCGTAAAATATGCTGAGAAACGTGCTGAGCTAAAAGAACTCGGTGACCTTGAAGGTCTCCAGAAGCTTCCACGCAACAGTAGCCCAACTCGCTGGAAAAACCGTGATGTCCTCGACGGACGTCCACGTGGCTACATGCGCCGATTCGGCCTTAGTCGTATCAACTTCCGCGAAAAAGCATCTAAGGGAGAAATCCCAGGCATTACGAAAAGTAGTTGGTAAGAAGGAAAGGAATAAGATATATGTCACTACAATCAACTGACCCAATCGCCGACCTTCTAACCCGCATTCGTAATGCGGCAATGGTTGGCAAGCACGAAGTTCGCGTTCCAGCTTCAAAGCTAA
This sequence comes from Candidatus Saccharimonadota bacterium, assembly GCA_016199685.1. Classification (GTDB taxonomy): domain Bacteria; phylum Patescibacteriota; class Saccharimonadia; order Saccharimonadales; family Saccharimonadaceae; genus JACQGD01. The sequence continues at coordinate 7,770 of JACQGD010000041.1, read as the reverse complement.
AAATTACCGTTGCTCAGCAACTCAAGAAGAACAAATACCTTACTGATGTCAAAGTTGAAGCTGGTAAGCCACGTGATACATTGGTCATTACGATCAATAAACCTGGTGAGAACAGTGTTATCAATGAAATCACTCGTATGAGCAAGCCAGGACGACGTATGTATGTCAAGGCAGACGAAATCCCTCGCATCAAAAGCGGTCGTGGTATCGTGCTTGTCAGTACGTCTCAAGGTGTCATCACTGGCGGCGAAGCTAAAAAGCAGCGTCTCGGCGGTGAGTTACTCCTCAAGGTTTACTAGAAATGAGCGAACAAGTAGCATCTAATTTTGATACTTGGGCTGCATCAGCTAGTGCTTCTGAAATTGAATCAAGAATTCAAGAACTTGATGAAGACATGCGGCGGGTAAGCCTTGCAGGCATAGAACGCGTAGCATTTCAGATGAATATCCTCGAAGATATTTTGAAAACTAAGAAGCAAGAAGAATAAAACCTTACTTCTCGAATAGTAAAAGCCCTTCCATATGGAGGGGCTTTTATCGTATTGGGTTATTAGTACGAAATATATAGAGTAGTTCATTACCTTTACGTATGACCTCGGCTGTGATATAATCATCTAGATAATAAATTGCGAGTGAAGTCGGGAGATTTTGCGCTCATATCTGATTACTAGATATGTCAGCCGTAGAAACAAACATTTCGCTTGCCTAACGAAAGGTAAGTATGAGTCGAATCGGAAAACTACCAATTGCAATCCCTTCGGGCGTGACAATCACGGTTGACTCAGATGTTATTACTGTCAAAGGCGCTAAAGGTGACCTTACAGTTCCACATTTGAGCGACGTGACGGTTTCTATTGAAGACGGAAACGCTATCGTGACGCGTAAAGATGACGAACGAATTGCTAAGGCCCAACACGGTCTTCAGCGAGCACTACTAAATAACGCTGTTGAAGGCGTGACAAAAGGTTTCGAAAAGAAGCTTGAAGTAAACGGTGTCGGCTTTCGTGTTGCAACATCTAACAATGTCCTCGACATGAGCCTCGGCTTTAGTCACCCAGTGCAGTATACAGCCCCAGCTGGTATTGCTTTGACAAACGAAAAGATGACAATCACAGTGACAGGTATCGACAAACAACAAGTCGGTCAAGTTGCTGCAGAGATTCGTTCATTGAAGAAACCTGAACCGTACAAAGGTAAGGGTATTAAGTATGCTGACGAAGTTATTCTTCGAAAAGCTGGAAAGGCTGGTAAATAATCATGGCTGATCTCGCAAAGAAACTCCTAAATGCTCGACCTGCACGAGCACCACGCCGCGACAATCGTCGTGACGCAGCTCCACAAGAGCCAAAAGAGTTCGAAGAACTCGTTATCAATATTGACCGTGTTGCCCGTGTGGTAAAGGGTGGACGTCGTTTCCGATTTAAAGCACTTGTTGTTGTCGGTAATCGTAAAGGTAAAGTCGGTGTTGGCGTTTCTAAAGGCCAAGACGTACAGACTGCCGTTGCAAAAGCGACTGACGTTGCAAAGAAACACCTCATTTCAATCCCTGTACTCAACGGAACAATTCCTCATGATGCAGAGGTTCGACTTAGTGGAGCGCACGTATTGATTAAGCCAGCTGCCCCAGGTACTGGAATTATCGCTGGTGGTGTCGTTCGCCAAATCATTGGTGTAACGGGAATCAATAACATGCTCTCAAAATCACTTGGTTCTACAAACAAAGTGAATATTGCCTACGCGACAATCGAAGCACTTCGTAGCCTCGTTCCAAAAGATCAGTGGCTCAATGCTCGTCCTGAGAAGAAGGCCGCAAAGAAGGAAGAGGAGACAAAGTAATGAAGTACAACGAACTCCAAGTTTCTGCCAACAAAGATCGAAAGCGAGTCGGTCGTGGAATCGCAGCCGGCGGCGGTAAGACTGCTGGTCGTGGTACAAAAGGGCAAGGCTCACGTACTGGTAAAAAGCTAGGACCTATGTTCCAAGGTGGTCAACGATCACTTGTAACAGCAGTGCCAAAAGCACGCGGATTTAAAAGTCTTCGTACGCCAGCGCAGGTTGTCTACCTTGATCACCTCAATGCATTTAAGGGCAAGACCGTTGACAACTTTACGCTCTTTGAGCAAGGCTACGTTGCAACACCATTTCATACAGTTAAGGTTATCGCGCGCGGTGAATTGACTGAAAAGGTGACTCTTAAGGTGCAAGCTGCAAGTAAAAGTGTCAAAGAGGCCATTGTAAAAGCTGGCGGAAGTTTTGAAAAAACTCCAACACCTCTCAAGAAGAGTACAAAAGAAGCTGAAAAAGCCGACAAGTAATCTCTCTTTAAAGCTTAAAAGACCCTCGACTGTGAGGGTCTTTTAATTTGTGTTTTTACTCCCGAGGAATTTGTAGTATAATAACTACTGAATAACCGTCTGAATTGGCGATAGAGACTGAATTAATAGGGATAACAAACCATGAACTGGAAAACAATTTTAAAATCACTTAAAAACCGAGATATGCAAAAGCGTCTCGCGATTGTCCTCGGACTTGTCGTCGTATATCGCTTTTTAGCGCACGTACCGGTTCCGCTTACTGAACCTACTAAATTGAAAGAAGCTATTGATAGTGTTGTTAATGCAAGTCAGTTCGGTGGGTTCCTCAACCTGCTTTCGGGTGGTGCACTGAGTCAGCTTTCAATTGTTCTCGTAGGACTTAGCCCATTCATTACGGCGAGTATCATCACGCAGCTCCTTACGAAAGCAATCCCTAAGCTCGAAGAGCTTCATAAGGATGGAGAGTCTGGACGACGCAAAATTAATCAGTGGACTCGTATGATTTCTGTTCCTCTTGCAGTGGTACAGTCAATCGCATTTATTTATATCCTTCGGCAAACAGTTCTCGCGAACAATACATCAGTACTCGACAATGCGACCCCTATCGAGTGGGTTATTGCGGTAGGTGCTATGACTGCAGGCGCTATCCTACTCATGTGGCTCGGTGAGCTTATTACAGAGCAGGGAATTGGTAATGGCATTAGTATGCTTATCTTCGCCGGCATCATTAGTCAGCTTCCGAGCACGCTCGGTACGCTAGGAAGCTCACTCGTCGATACATCTCAAGGCGCGCTCAGTGTCTTTGGGTGGTTCAATCTACCCGTCAATCCTACTGCGTTCTGGGTCAGTCTGATAATAGGCGTCGCATCGCTCCTGGTACTTTACTTGTTGGTGAAGATTAACGAAGCCCAGCGTGTTGTTACGATCAATTATGCAAAGCGTGTTCAGGGCAACAGTAGCTATGGTGGCGTCAAAAGCATTCTCCCTATTAAGCTAATCGCTGCAGGTGTTATTCCCGTCATCTTCGCAGTTGCCTTTCTATCGCTCCCTGCATTCGTTGGGCAGGTCTTGAAAGCAACAGGTGATGCGCAGTACCTTGCGATAGCAAACAACCTCATTATATGGTTCCAGGCACCACAGCCAGGAGCGTTCACCGGTGATACCTTCGCCGCGTTCATTTACCCAGCAAGCTACTTTGCACTCGTCATCTTATTTACTTATTTCTACACTGGCATTGTATTTAATAGTAGTGAAATTGCAGAAAACCTACAGAAACAGGGCGGGTTCATCGAAGGGGTTCGTCCGGGTGCTCAAACAGAAAAATATCTTTCACAAACCGTTAACCGTTTGATTCTATTCGGATCACTCGTGCTTGGTTTGATTGCCGTTATGCCATTTGTCGCTGAATACTTGTTTGCCCAAGCTGGCATTACAAACATACAGAACCTCGCAATCGGTGGAACAGGATTATTAATCGTTGTATCTGGTGCTCTCGAAAGCCTAAGTCAGATCACCTCACGCGCACTCCTGGTCACCTACGACGATTACAAATAGTAAAGTGCGCTCACCTGTTAAATTTAATAACCACAGATGTCATTACGTTTGTGGTTATTTATTTTAAGTGCTATAGTATAAGCAGAATTATGACTCCAGGACTTCGTATAGATCCCAATAATGAACGGCATTTTGGTCGATGGTTTATTCTTTTTGTTATAGCCATTCTTCTCATAGTAGGTAGCTACTACGGGTATCAATGGTATACGAAAGGTGACGTGCCTCCTATCGTTCCTGTGCCGGCGCAAGCACTGGCCGACCCAAGTATCGACGAGACGCCTATTACGCCCGCACAAGTCACTGAGCACTCTGTCGCTGCGACAAGTCCTCGATACCTTTCCATACCGTTACTAGGTATCGACAAAGTGCGTGTAGTGTCTGTAGGACTTACGAAGAATAATATTCTTGATACGCCAAAAAACATCAACGACACAGCATGGTACGACAAAAGTGCGAATCCAGGCAGTGGATCTGGTGCTGTTGTTATCGACGGACACAATGGCGGTATAACTAAGAATGGTGTCTTTGCTAAACTCGCAGATTTGACTCAAGGAAGTGAAATCATTGTAGAGCGTGGTGACGGCAAAAAGATTACTTATGTCGTTGAAACGAATGCGACCATGAGCCTCAAAGAAGCAAACACGACTGGCATGAAAGATATGATGCAGTCTATCGAACCTAGTAAAGAAGGATTAAGTCTCATCACGTGCGCAGGCAATTGGGTACCTCGAGATAAGATTTTTGACAAACGAGTGATGGTTCGAGCGGTCGCTGAGGAGTAGGTTTGGTCTTCATGTTCTTTTTCGTATAGAACAGAGAATGAGACATACGCTTTTAGTGTTTTAGTGTTCTAGTGTCCATAGTACATATAAGATACCTGGACACTCAGTCCAGTTCATTTAATCCACTTGTACTCACCCGATGAGCGGCATCGAGTAGCGTAGCGTACCTGACAGAGAAGTTGAGATTCGCTGAAGTTGCTCCACTCTGTCCTTGGCTCCATGTCTCTGGTTTATATTAGGGGTATAGAGATGAGTGCTAAAACTAAATGAGTCAATATCTTGACGATTGTGGCTACTTTGCTACAATGGATTTATCAATAAAACTTCACGCGGAGAAATTCCGTGAAGATTATCTACTTAGACGCTTTACGTGAACCAAATTTTCGTGTATAATCAACCACTGTTAACTATGGCGAGTCAAAAAGAAGTTATTAAATTGCAAGGTAAGGTAGTGGAAGCACTGCCTAATACTCAATTTATGGTGGAATTGGAGAATGGTCATAGAGTCCTGTGTCATATTTCGGGTAAAATGCGAAAGCATTATATCCGCTTGGTACCGGGCGATAAGGTAGAAGTTGAGTTGACCCCTTACGATCTAACGAAGGGGAGAATCAGCTTCCGTCTGCGAGATTAAATTTAACGGAAAACTGGAGTTTTTATCGCTCATGAAAGTTCGTGCGAGTGTCAAAAAAATCAGTCCTGATGACCAGCTAGTACGCCGTAAAGGCATACTGCGAATCATCAACAAGAAAAAACCTAAGAATAAGCAAAGGCAGGGTTAAGCATGGCTCGAATTTCTGGGATAGTTATCCCGAATGAAAAGCAAGTTCAGATCGCTTTGACGTATATATACGGCATCGGTCCAAAATTTGCACGAGACATCCTTGCGGCGGCAAAAGTTGAGCCGACCACTCGGGTGAAAGATCTCACCGAGGCTGAAGAACAACGTATTCGAGAAATAGTCGACGCAGACTACACGACCGAAGGCGACCTACAGCGCTTGGTAACAAATAATATTAAGCGTCTGAAGGATGTTAACGCATATCGCGGCCTCAGGCATAAATCAGGACTTCCTGTAAACGGACAGCGTACTCGTACGAATGCACGAACTCGTAAGGGTAAAGCAGTAGCCGTTGGTGGAACTCAAAAGAAGGCAGCGTCTAAGACGTAGAAAGGAATAGATTATGGCAGAAGCAAAAACCGTTTTCGTCAAAGGTGTTGGTCTTGGACGTGATGCAGCAGTACGTGCACTTGGTGGGTATGAAATTACCGTCGATAGTATTAAAGATGTGACAGGCGTTCCACATGGTGGCGTTCGTCCTAAGAAAGCGCGGAGGGCATAAGCAATGGCACGAGATACATCTCCTATTGTCAAGCAGTCTCGCCGTGAAGGGTATGCTCTTCATCCTAAGGCACATAAGATTATGGCTAAGAAATCTGGAATTCCAGGTCAGCATGCTCATGGTCGCCAGGGTAAGCAAAGTCTTTACGCAACACAGTTACGTGAAAAGCAAAAAGTTCGCCGTACTTACGGCCTGCTTGAAAAGCAATTTGCACGTCTCATGAATGAAGCAACACGAAGTAAAGAAGGTCTAGCTGGTGAAAACCTCCTTAAGCTTCTCGAACTTCGACTTGATAACGCTGTATACCGCGCAGGCTTCGCAACAAGTCGTCGCGCAGCACGTCAGCTTGTTGGTCACGGACACTTCCTCCTTAATGGTAAACGTGTTGATATTCCATCAATTCGCGTCAAGGCTGGCGATGAAATTACCGTTCGTCCAAAAAGTACAAAATCTGGTTACTTCTCAACTATCGATGACGTTGCGAGTAACTCAATCCAGGGTCCACTTAGCTGGCTTAAGAGCGATGTTAAGAAACTCAAAATTGAAGTTACCGGCTTACCAAAGCGCGAAGAAGCAGAAGCTGATATCAATGAACAATTAATCGTCGAGTATTACTCACGCTAGAAGGAGCCAAATGGCGTTATCACTGCTGGTGACATCAAAACAACTGCTGATGTTGAAATCGTTAATCCTGAGCAAGTTATTGCGACGATCGACGATCCTAAGAAGTCAGTTATCATTGATCTCGTAGTTGAATCAGGTCGCGGATACCGAACAATCGAAGAAAGCAGCGCTAGCCGCCTTCATAGTGATATGATCGCTCTCGACGCTGTATTCAGCCCAGTACTCCGTGTACGTTACAAAGTTGACAACACTCGTGTTGGTCAAGAAACAAACCTCGATAAGCTCCTTCTTACCGTTGAAACTGACGGCTCAATCAGCCCACGTGACGCATTTGAAGAAGCATCGGCTATCTTGGTTAACCAGTACACAGCACTCGCTGGTAGTACATCAGTTGAAGCAGCGCCTGCTCTCGGTCAGACTGACGAAGAAGAAGCGAGTGAGCTCAACACCCCAATCGAAGAGCTAAATCTTACTGCACGCACAGCAAATGCGCTCGTAAACAACGAAATTCGTACTGTTCACGACCTCGTAACGCTGAGCGAACAAGATCTTCGTGAACTTAAAGGCTTTGGCAGTAAAGCGCTTGATGAAGTAAAAGATAAGTTAGCAGAGTTGGAACTATAGTATGCATCGACACGGTTATAAAGGACGCAAATTTGGTCGCGAACGCGACCAGCGCCGCGCGTTGCTAAAGGGTCTCGCGACGAGTCTTGTCGAACACGGCAAGATCGAAACGACATTACAAAAGGCCAAAGAAACATCGCGTTATATAGAGAAAGTTATTACTAAAGCGAAAAAGGGTGATTTGCACAACCGTCGCCAAGTGATTGCAGCACTGTCTACTCAGGCAGCTGCATACAAGCTTGTTGATGAAATTGCACCTCAGCTGACAGGTCGTACAAGCGGACATGTTCGTGTCGTACGTACTCGTCTTCGCATCGGCGACGGCGCACAGCTTGCAACAATCTCATTTGTTGATGAGCTCAAGGCCGTAGCTAAAGAGGAGGTCAAAGCGTAATGACTAACGCAAAAACCTATTCACAAAAGCCAAGCGAAGTATCTCGCCGATGGATTTTGATCGATGCTTCAAGTGCACCACTTGGCCGCGTATCAACTGAAATCTCAAAGTACCTCATTGGTAAATACAAGCCAA
>JACQGD010000086.1 GCA_016199685.1 Candidatus Saccharimonadota bacterium | reverse complement strand
AGGCTGAACAGCGCTCCGGCAGTAACGCAATCCTCGCAGGACTTCCAACGGTCGTTCTCGTAAATGGCGGTACAGCAAGTGCGAGTGAAATCGTGACTGCGGCGCTCAAAGAATACGGAGCGGTCAGTGTCGTTGGAGAAAAAACGTACGGTAAGGGTACGGTGCAGACGATGATTGACCTTAACGACGGGACGCTTCTCAAAGTGACAATTCAGCGATGGTACACGCCAAAAGGCAATAATGTCGACAAAAAAGGCATCACTCCTGATCAAGTCATCGGACTGACAAAAGATGATGTAAATGCTAACCGTGATCCACAGCTCGAAGCGGCCAAAGCGCGGCTTGCGAAGTAAACAGGAGTAAAGTACACTATATGTATATGCAAGACGAACCAAAAAAGAAAATCCTATTAGTAGAAGATGATGTTGCACTGGCTGCAGTCTACCGATCACGACTTGAGCTCGAAGACTTTGAGACAAAAGAAGTGAACAACGGCGAAGAAGCACTTGCTGCTGCAAAAGAATTCCAGCCTGACCTTATTTTGCTCGATGCAATGATGCCAAAGATCAGTGGATTCGATGTGCTTGATATCCTCCGCAACACTCCTGAGACAGCAAACATTCGTGTCATCATGCTGACCGCACTGAGTCAGCCAAAAGACAAAGAGCGTGCGGAATCACTTGGCGTTGACGACTACCTTGTGAAGTCGCAAGTTGTCATTGGTGACGTTGTTGAACGTGTCCGTCATCATCTCGGTCTTGACCAGCAGGGCGGCGATACAGTTACTCAGCCGCAGCAGCCTCCAGTGACGCCACAGTACTAGGAGTTGTTATACGAACTAAATCAGCAGGGATATCTCCCTGCTGCTTTTTTAGCGCTGTAAATCTAGTTGACGCTTAACTTAATGTGGCGAGATACTTCTTGGTAAAAGAAAACAGCCGAACCGATAAGCGCGTAGCTGTAGGGACGACTGAATCTAGGGATTACTATTTTACAAGTACTTGTGTACGTGGAACTGTTTTGCCGGTAAATTTACTCTTGCGAACTTTAGCAAATTCAACGATACCGTCGACGGCAGCGTGAATAGTAAAGTTACGGCTGATATATGTACCAGGGCCAGCAATTTTTGTAGCACCAGTTTGGCGGACGAGAACTTCGCCAGCACGAACTTTTTGGCCACCAAAACGCTTGACGCCAAGACGTTGACCGGCATTGTTATGGATGTTTTTACTGGAACCACCAGCTTTGACATGTGACATGTGGCAAACTCCTTATAGTTGCTAATTCAATCTGTACCATTGTAAGGGATAATAGGGCAGACGTCAACCCCTTTTGAAATGGCGTGACAGTATATACGTAAGCTTTATTGACATATTTGCAATTATTTGCTATAATATATACAACATTCGAATCTACCTACAGAAAGGAGGTTCGCATGTCGAACCTCTTCACAAACAAGAACACGGCACCCGTCCTCAATCTCATCGGAATCGGTGTTTCGGTCGTTGCCATTTCGCTCATGATCAGTACACAGCATTCGATGAACGAGACCGAGCGCTCCATCGCGGAGACTCAAGCCTTGTTGGATCAGTACAGCATTCGGCTGGACGAACTACGTCAGCAGAATCTCGATATTGGCGGCTACACCGGAATCCCTGACTGGGGTCCCTGGCAGCAGCCGGTACAGGACAACGATCTGGACTATCCGATGACACCGCCGCCATTCACAGTAGAAGCTCCGACTCTCGAGAACCCTTTCGGGGGATACGAAGGAAAGACAATTGTGATACCGATCGTCCAAGACGGAAACGTCTGGACGGTGCTGGACTCGTACAACGCAGAGTCGGTGATTCCGCTTTCGTACGATGCCAACGAGGAGCTCATTCACAACCTTGTGAACGAACTTGGACGTCAGCTCGATCGTGACCCGAACCTGGTATACCCGGGTGAAGTGCTCGAGATCGATCTGACCGACATGCCCGCTCCGAGCATCACAACGGTTCCTCCGGCGGAGACTTTCGAAAAACCGCAAGGTGTGGGCAGCCCCTACTCCGACGGAAGTGACCCATCAATGCACAGCAATGAAGGGCCGTCGCCCGTACCGTGCGATCCATTCTGGACCGCAACCTGCAGTTCCAACGGAGAATGACGTGTTGAAAGGTAGCTATACCTGATTGCCGCGAGGCAAACGAACGTAGCAACTACTGACGGGGTCGTCCGGAGGCGCGTCAGCGAGGGGGTGACGGCCCCCATCCCGCCTGACACGGATGATACGGTCGGAACGCTGGTCGTGGTCGTTGGCATTATCTGGTTTGCACTTATCGTGCTCCCAGCTGGGTGTCAGCCGGAGGAGCAGACGCCAAGTCAGCTACCTGCGAGTACCTCATCGGTACCGAGAGGGGAAGATTCAAGAATTCCTCCCGACCATCTACGGCCGTGAAATATGCAAAGGCGAGCCCGATTTCTCAACGATTTCGGGCTCGCCGCTTTACTTTCAGCAAGGTCTAAAAACTATACTTTTCGTAGTATGAGGAGTTCACGAGCGACAACTTGGTCTTCGCGGTAATAGAGTAAATCATTTGCGCGCACATTTTTTAATTCGACATGCTCGTAGCCGAGCTGTGCAAGATTTTTGATCAGTGGCAAATGTGTGAAGTCGCCGTTTCCATCGCGCCATGCAGGGACTCCGACACAAAGTGGAGTACCGACTTTGAGTTGTTTGCCGATGTTTCGCAGGAAACTCGAGATGATATGATCACAGTTACCACGGACTTCGATAAGCTTTGAGTTCGACGGCGGGGCACTAAATGGTTGGCCGAGGTATGTTTCGGTAGCGACGGCATCGATTGGCTGGTGCCATGAGTAATTCATTGCGTCTCCCTGATCTACTTCGTACTCACCAGATGTGTGAGAGATTGTTTTGATCCAGTCGAGGTTGATACGTGAGTAGTCGATCATTTTGTCAGCCAGGTCGGTTCCGTATGCGTTGTAGTCGAGGAGGAGTGCTTCTTGGAGGAGCACGCCGGTACCGCAGAATGGGTCAAGAATTGTAAGCGGATCAACACTCGTCAATGCTTTATCTTCGTCGCCTGCCACATCTGGCGATGTCGGCGGGGTCAGCGACTCGGACAAAGATTGACTCGGTTGACTACTTTGCGTGAGTGAAATGCCCGTAAGGTTGATCATAATCTGTGCGAGTTTCGGGGGAAGCATGCCAACAAATGCATCACGTTTCGGACGCTCTTGATCGCGGCGGGCGAGGGAGGTGATGTTTTGAGAGCCAACGCTTTCTGCGATGATCACCTTGCCGTTTTTGGCACGGACGATAAGGAGCTCGACTTTGTTGTCTGAGAGGCCGAGTTTATTGTGGTGGCTCGTTGCAGTATTGAGTGCCGGCTCGGCATTTGGAATGAGGCGAAGACTGACACCTTTTGCTTTCAGTTTACTCTTGAGGACAATACCCGTTTTTTGAACCTCACGTGAGGAGACATTGAAACCGTAGGCACTAAGACCGAGTGTGATTTTACCGTCAGTGTCGGACTCTGGATTCTAGCACTCCTTATTCCGGGTCAAATTTTAGTCTATTATGCTGGTGGAGAGATGATTTTTAGTTATCTTCGCGATAAGGGCAAGATGAAAGATATTCCGAAAAGTCAGACAGTGCAAATTGCACTTGAGGGTAATTTCGTTAATCACGTATTGCCGAGTGGTGGTGTGAGTGGTGTGTCGTATCTTTCTTGGCGCTTAAGTCACCTGGGCGTACCTGCGGGCAAGGCGACGATGGCGCAGGTTGTCCGTCATGCAATGGGGTTCTTATCATTTATATCGCTGCTTCTCATCGCCATTGTTGCAGTAACTATTGACGGTGACATTAATCGTTGGATAATTCTGACAAGTGCCATACTTATCGGGTTTATGAGCGCCGCAATTGTTGCAGCGATATTTTTGTTTAGCAGTAAACGTCGTATCGAACTTTTCTCAGACTGGTTTGTTCGGACAGCAAATCATGTTGTCCGCAAAGTGACGTTTGGTCGTCGACGTAAGATACTCAAGGAGAGTAAGGTGCGAACGTTCTTTGATGACATGCATCACGATTTTATTGAACTTCGACATGATAAGAAACTGCTCATCAAGCCGTATCTATGGGGTCTACTGTATATGGCGCTCGATGCAGGTCTGTTTGTCATTACGTTTCTTGCGCTTGGAGAAACGGTTAATCCCGCTCCTATCTTGATAGCGTACGGTGTGGCAAGTCTTGCCGGGTTCTTTGTGCTAACGCCAGGTGGGGCGGGTGCGTACGAGGCCATTATGGTTGCGTTCTTGTCTGTTGCAGGGCTTGCATCGGGTGTCGCTATTACGGGTATCGTACTTACGCGGGTGATTTTACTTATTGGCACAATCGGCTTCGGCTATATTTTCTATCAGAGGGCACTTCTCAAATATGGCAAGCAGCGCTCCTAAACTCAGTGTTAGTGATTTTATTGCGCTGACCAATCAGACGCTTGAGTACGCATATCCAATTAAGATGGCATGAAGGTGATTATCACGGCAACACCAAAGCTTACTCAATGGGGTAAGTTTAGTCTGACGGTAAAAGCGATACGACCAAGCGGCGAAGGCAGTCTGAAGAAAAGTTTCGATCTGCTCAAAGAGAAGTTGGATAAAGAAGGGCTGTTTGCACCCGAAAGGAAACGTCAGATTCCGAGTATACCGCAACGAATCGCCGTTATTAGTAGTACGCAGGCCGCCGGGTATGCTGATTTCATTAAGATAGTAAATGATAGATGGGGTGGGGTCGTAATCGATGTTGCACACGTGCAAGTACAAGGTGAGGCTGCACCCGATCAAATAATACGGGCGCTAAAATACTTTAATAGCCGCGAAACGGTTGCTGATATCATTGTTATTATTCGAGGGGGTGGTAGTGCGGATGACCTCAGTGCATTTAACGATGAGTTACTTGTCCGAGAGATTGCAGCAAGTCGTATTCCGACAGTTGTTGGTGTTGGTCATGAAATTGACGAGAGTCTTGCTGATCTTGCGGCTGATGTTCGGGCTGCAACGCCAAGTAATGCTGCGCAGCTCGTCGTTCCTGATCGCCATGAGATTATTCGGGCGACTCGAAGTAGGGTGCAATCATTGCTACCTCGTATGGACCGGATTATTATTCAACAGCGCGAGCAAACGCATGAGACAATCGAGCGAATGTTGGAATCTATCGACAGTCGAGTACAAAAGTATAGCGACGAACTAGTGCAAACAAGGCGAGTCATTGCAGAACTTGATCCAAAGCGCGTGCTTGATCGAGGCTATGCAATTCTTCGTGGCTCGAAGAAAATTGGTGAGACTATCGCAATAGAGACGGATCACGATATAATAAAAGCAGAGGTATTACATGTCAGTAAAAAGTAAAAGTATTCAAGAGAAAACGGCGGAACTTAATGAGCTTGTCGCGTGGTTTGATGGCGATGATTTTGTATTGGAGACGGCGCTCGAAAAGTTTAAAGACGCAGAAAAATTAGCAGGTGAGATTGAAACTGATCTCCGTGCAGTACAAAACGAAATTCAGATAGTCAAACAAAAATTTGACGCTGACATCGCATGATTCTTCTTACGATCTTTGTATGTATTGTGTTCGTTTTAGGGTTTGTTGTCTTTCGCGGTGCGCCCTATGTTCCAAGTATGAAAAAATATGCCGCGCAATCGCTTGATGAGTTATATCATGTGACGAAAAAAGATGTACTTATCGATGTCGGATCTGGGGATGGTGTTATCTTACGACTTGCAGCTGAGCGCGGTGCTCGAGCGATTGGCTATGAACTTAATCCTATTCTTGTCCTTATGAGCAAGCTACTCTCCCGAGGTAACCCATTAGTAGAGACGAAACTTGCAGATTTTTGGCTCACTGCGCTACCAGCGGAAACGACAGTTGTGTATGCCTTTTCGGTAGGGCGGGATATGAAGAAGTTGGCAAATAAAATGCAACAGACTGCTACGAGGGCTCAGCACCCGATCTGGCTGATTACGTATGGACATAGTATCCCGAAGCTCAAGCCAAATAAATCGACGAATTCTCATTATTTGTATCTCTTCGAACCAAAACAATAAATGGGGACTTTACAGTAGTGCGAAGCATAAGTATAATAGCGGCATGACACGAAGTAAAAACACACACGAACGGGGTGCGATTTCAGGAATACAAGT
>JACQGD010000085.1 GCA_016199685.1 Candidatus Saccharimonadota bacterium | reverse complement strand
CATGCAACCCGACGACACCGTAGAATTTCGCTTCAACGTCTAGCCAAAATCTTCATCCAAAACCCAGCGATTTGATATCATCTCAGTATTATGAGATAATGGTAGCTATGTTGACATCCTAAATTGAGCCCATTAGTAGGACACCCTCTCAGATAATTCCTTTCTCGTAAGCACATTGTATCGCACTTTTGTAGCCCAGGATTTTCCTGGGCTTTTGGTTTATCCGAGCGACAGCTTGGTCAACCAAATCCTGACTGACTTGTGAGAAGTCTGTGCCCTTGGGAAAATATCGTCGCAGCATCTTGTTTGCGTTTTCCACTGAGCCCTTCTGCCAAGAACAGTACGGATCGGTGAAGTACACCAATGCACCAGTTTTTTCGGTGACGATTCTGTGGCGTTTGTTCTCAATGCCGTTGTCTGTGGTGAAGCTCAGTACCGGTTTGTTGCCAATCTGGGCCAAGATAGACTTGGCAAACGGCTCTGGCTTGAGATTTGGTACGAGCTTGGCACTGACCAGCCGAGTGGTACGCTCAACCAAAACCGCCAACGCAAATGTGCTGCGACTGCGTTTGCTGCTGACGACACTGTCGTATTCGTAGTGGCCGGCTTCTGCTCTGTTCTGAGCGGCTGTTGGCCGCTCAGACAAGGGTATTCGATCTGAGATCATGACTCTTTCTGTTCTTTTGGCTGGTCGTTTTCTTGGGTGGTAACGTTTGGAGTAAAGATGCTCACAATACGGTTGACCACGAGAACTGTACAGCCAGGTGTAGATCTGGCGGCTGCTGACGTATTGTCCAATCTCAGGATTGTCCCGAAGATGGCCAGAGATTTCGTCTGGGCTCCAATGGGCTTCCAGTTTCTCGATGACAAACTTGCGAAGTTCCGGACACTTCTCGATTTTCTGCCATTGCAAACGCCGACTACGTCTGGCCACTCTGCTTTTTGCTTTGGCTTTTTTGGCAACATATTCTCCAGAGACAGAGTTTGTCTTGATTTCTCTGCTGACAGTATTTGGGCTACGCCCAAGAACTTCAGCAATCTTCCGGATGCTGTAGCCTTTGAGTTTTAGTATCTCTATTTCGCTCCGCTCCGCGTCGCTCAAACCCACGTACTTTTTCTTGTTTTGCATACACTTCACTGTATCTGAGTTTTTTAGTGGGTGTCCTACTATATTCCGCAAACGGTGGTCGGCGAAAGAGTTTTCGGAACGCCGTTTGGGTGTGACGAATGAT
>JACQGD010000084.1:15024-15715 GCA_016199685.1 Candidatus Saccharimonadota bacterium | reverse complement strand
TGCAAATAAAAACCGACGAATCGCACATATGGCATTCATGGCTTTTATAGATGACTTTGCTAACATCCCGCCGGACGAGTATCGTCGTATTCGCGAAGAGTCGTATAACAGCATGCGTACGTACAACGAAGATCCGGATCGGGCATGGCAATTCACCCTGACTTGTATGCAGCTATTGCAACTTACGTACGTGAGTGACAACTATCGACAAGCGCAACTTGCCACAAACGCCATACTCTCAGAATTAGGCATTGATCAGTCTCGATTAGGGCTGGAGTAGTAGCATAGCTTCCGATTTGTCATCTAAGCGTGTCGGGTTTTTTGACGGAGAGATATAATTACTCTATGGATAAAGTTAATGAGATACAGTCTCGATTTAGCAAAAACGGTGGCAGTCTCCTTTTCGTTGAAGACATTCAGAACTGGGCGATCGAGCTCGGCGTCACTATTCATATTGCTATAATGTCCGAGCCTTACTTGTCGAAAGTTATGTCTGGTGAAAAGTATATCGAGTCACGATTGTCGAAACGTAGGACACTTCCCTTTCAGCGGGTGGCTGCTGGCGATATCGTTTTGTTCAAACGTTCGAGTGGTCCAATGGTAAGTGTAACAACGGTGACAAAAGTACAGTTTGAGTCTATCGATAATGTTGAGAGTCTCGCTAAGCTTGTAGCTATACACTCAGAAGGAT
>JACQGD010000084.1:0-15019 GCA_016199685.1 Candidatus Saccharimonadota bacterium | reverse complement strand
CTAAATCAGAAACTAAATATATTAGTTTGATATGGCTAGATAGGCCAAAGAAATTACCAAATACTATGCTCAGTAAACGCGGTCAACAAGCTTGGCTTGTGCTTCCAGGGGTTTTAGTTATTGTTTCTCCTCCTCGCTCATATACCTAGTGTATTTTAAAAAGAAAACGACCCTCACTCGCTGGTGCGGATGAGGGGCTGTAGTTTGACAGTCAGAAGGCTCAGACGATATCCTCAAGCTCGCGAATGAGTGACTGGATGTTGATATGTCGTCAAAATTAATGCCCCCACTGCCTGGCTGGCAGCGGGGGTAACGAATGACGTTTAGTGCGGTTCTGCTTTGAGCACCGCCACATACGCATCGCGCACATGATCCCATTTCGAATACCAGCGTACTCGTCGTTGAACTGTGTGCGGGCGTATGGCGCCAGCACCGTCCATTACAAACGCACTTCCGACTACGCTTCCGTCTTTCAGTAAGAAGCATGTCAGTATGCGCATCTCACCGCGGAGTGGGTGCAGCCTAAGTGCACGAGCCTTCTTGGTACCTCCTAGATACCAGGGCTGGTACACTGTAACAGTCTCTCCGAACTTCACGGGATGGGTGTTGCCAGCAAGGGCGACGCTACTTTTTGCTAGTGTCGCCCGGCAACGTAGTCTGATACAGGCAGCTTTCACTATATGATGCATACTACACTTCTCTCTGTTGGAATGAGCACGTCAATACGTAATACTATTATAGTATATTTATTATTATAGTCAAGCTGCTAACTCAAAACACCATAGCCGATAAAGCCTGCCTCGTCCGGCTGCGTATGTTTGTAAATGCGAATCCCTCCGGGCTCATTTCCACCAATGGTCGTAATGACGCCACTTTCATTTTTTATCACCATATTTGTATGCTGGCCGAATGGACTTGGGTTGTCGTACAGCATGATGTCGCCTACTTTTGGAGTATATCCGGAATCTGCAGATTTGAATTTGCCACTTGTTTCATAGTATTCACGAAGCGTATATGTACCTGGAATTCGCCATGAACCAGAGTTTTGATTTGATAGTGGCTGCCCCGCTTCCTTAAAAATCCAACTGACGAAATCGGCACACCAAGCTTCTTTGATTCCCTCAGAATATTTCGTACCATCGGGCTGAGTTGCGTATTCTTGCTTGAGTAGTGCAATTATCTTGCCTTGCACTGGAGTAAGCTCGCTTGTATTTACGTCCGGAAACGGTTGAGACTCTTCTACTGCAACTGTTGAACTGACAATTTGCGGAATTGGATTAAAGCGACTGCCGAAAAATGTCAGGCTGATTAGCGCCAGGATACTGACAGATACTAGACATATGAGTACTAATGGGAGTTTATTTCTTTGTTTTATGAACTTCATACTTTAGATAGTATACCGCTAGGGAGTAGTATTTGTTAGAGAACACTACTTCCCTATTCTCGTAAAATCATCAAATTCAAAACAGCTTGATATGACATAAAGCTGTGAAATGTGCGGATCTATTTAACTAAATATATAGCCACCCCGTGTAGGGCTAGGTACAGGAACGTACCCAGCCCTACACGAGAAGTGCAGAAGGCCTCTAGTAGTAGATGCAGCGATAAACTCTCTTACCGGTTCTGAGGTCGTTCTCGTAGTAGCAGAGCTTCTTCTTTGCTCCTCCGCACGGGTCTTTCAAGACGTAGTAACACGTTGCGGCGTTGGCCGTAGCGGGTGCCGCGACTGAAGCGGCTACGACACTTCCCAAAAGAAGAGCCGCCGTAACGAACATGGCAGTGATGAAGTTCCTGGCCTTTTTGAGCATGGTGTCTTTCCTTTGTGTAGTGCGAAGCTCCTCGACGGTATGTCGAGGCCTGCGTACAGACTACGGAGACTACGTAATCTTCGCTGCAGGTCACGAAATAGTGAGGGCACTATCAAGTGATCTACAGCGAATTGCGGGGGCTATATATTCAGCTAGTATGTGCGTGACAAAGGAGTTAATTACTACTGCGACTTTGACAACTTATGAATGATACCAGTGTTACTGAGTCATACGCAAACGTAAGTATAAAGCAGAGATCTATGTAATAACCTGAATTAAGAAAAATTGAACGTAGAGAGTACTTTTCGTTGCTGCCAGTCATCGTCGGGAAACATATCGACGAGTGAAAGTGAATTAATCTCAAGGACATCTCCTATATTCACACGTTCGTTCTGTTGAATGGTACTATGCGGGATGAAGCCTGCTTTGTTAAATTCAGGGGTATTAAAGATGGCATCGCTCTCTTCGAGTATGGTAATTACTTCGGCGTGTAGACTGAGCAGTTCTGGGGTCTTATTGAGCAACACAACATGCGTTGTACCTAAAATTGAACCCTGCATTGCGGTTGTTTTGACTGAAGGATGATGTGAGAATTTTGAAGCCAGTATCTCATCGATGTGAGAGCTTCGGCGATTAATCGCAAATACATCAGCAAGTGTTGCATGGAGCGGCCACTCTGACATGTGAAATTGCATTCCGTTCTGAACGGGTTTTATGAAGTGAACTAGGCAGTATTTTTGTGAGTATGTCATTATAGCTAGTATAGCAAGGCATGGTCGAATGACTAAAAGGATGTAAAGACCGTCCAAAGAAAAAAGTCCAAGCTATAGCCTGAGCTTTTTTCTTTAATGACCCTAACCCTCTCGATTTATAAGGAAGTCTTGGGTGAAATATTGCAACGGAATGAGATAACACTATCAAAGATAGCTATTGCGTATGGGTTGATTTAGTATTGCAAAAGCCGCTCGTGCTTTTGCCTTTGTTATCTCGCTTGGGTCGTGGTGCTGGATTTCGTCAACTTCAATTTTTATCGGTTTAACCACGATACCGTAGCTCTCCAGCGTACTATTAGCTTCGTTGATTTTTCTGTAATTACCGGTTGCAAATAATATTTCAGTCGCCAACTATATCTCCTTGTTAGGTTTCAGTTGATAATAGTATAACGAATTCGGATACCTAAAGGCCACTATTAGCCTCTAGGCACTTTCTATATCCGTAATTCAATCTCGGTGATCCAGATAGACTGTAGATGGAACACTCTGAAGGGTGATCTAGCTGTTTTTGTATCAGGATTGCAAGATCTAGGATTCAACTACGAACATATTATTTGATGTTAAGAATGATTTTGCCTCTTAAACTACCGTCGCTCAATCCGGCAAGAGCCTTATGGATATCTTTTATAGGAAATTCTATTACATCTAAACACCGTAAGCTACCTGCAGTGACATAATCAAGTAAAAAATTCAGGTCTTTACCTATTGGCGCAGTATCTGCGTATGACATATAGGTGATTAGCTGACCATTCTCGTGGCCAGGTATAAAATCAAACAGATCGATCGATGACTTTTTCTCACTCGTATTTCCAAATACAATGATCTTACCGTTTTCCGCAAGCTTCTTAATTGCGTTCGTAAGCATCTCTCCGCCAATTGATTCAAAAATGAGATCAAATTGTTGAGACGCTTCGTTAATTGCTGAAATGATTTCATGATCTGGTAATCGCTCACGCATTTTTTCACGCAGTTCTTTGTTGCGTATAATGGAAGTGACCCTCGCACCTGCGAGTGCTGCAATTTGAGTCTGGTATGCGCCTACCCCACCACCGCCAGCTGTTATGAGCACACTCTTACCTAAAAGTGACCCTGCTTTTCGTATTGTCCTGTAAGCTGTCAGGCCTGCCATCGGGAGAGCGGCAGCTTCTTGGAATGACACCGCGTCCGGTAACGTTGTTACATCAGTTGAGGCTATGGTAAGATATTCAGACCACGCACCACCTTGCGCCAGGCCAACAACTCTCGTACCTATCTCTATATCATGGTTATTTGACGAAGACGCTACGACAGTACCTGCAAAATCTTGTCCCGGCATCCATCCATCATGACGATTTTTCAAAAGTGACAATTCCCCTCTATTTATAGAAGTTGCTTCAACTTTAATGAGTAGCTGACCGTCATCAGCACTGGGTCGCTGTATATCCTTAAATGTAACAAGTTGTGGCGCACTCTTATCTCGTACGACTGCGTTCATAATTTCCTCCAAATACTAAGTTACCTACATAGTCACTATAAGTAACTTAGTATATTTGCGGAAGAAGGCACTTTCGGGTAACCTTATATTATGAATGATGCCAATTACGATATCTATAATTCTAAATGCCCTACACGAGTGATTCTCGAACGGATATCTGACAAATGGACGGCCTTAATAATTGGAGCACTCGCAGATAAGCCGTACAGATTTAATGAATTACGACGTAAGGTCGACGGTGTGTCACAAAAAATGCTTACACAAACATTACGAAGCCTAGAAAAGGATGGCTTTGTCCATCGTTCAGTTGAGCCAACCGTACCTGTAAGTGTCACCTATTCCGTCACTCCGCTTGGTGTCAGCCTTAACGAACCTATCAAGCATGTTCGTGAGTGGGCAATAAAGCATGTTGACGATATCTCTTGATATCCGTTTTGTATGAAAACTAACCACGAAAAAAGCCCACCTTTTGGGTGAGCTGTTTTCGTGGTGAGCCAAGTGGACCAATCCTGGAACTCACTATATCCAGATATAATTAAGATACACGATATTATGCATGAATCAGGATATAGATGTATTAATGACAGAATAGTACTTCAAACTCAGAAAGAAAACGAGGATGCGTAGCATAATAACATGGTAATATCTTGTCCCAAAACAATAGCATTGAAATAATGCGACGGACGGACTCTTGTGATACTGTCAATCAGATGAAATTATTTCTAAGGACGCATAAATAAAGGGAGTGATATACTATGGGTATGAGTGATATAGGATACGACATAAATAAAGAAGATATTGAGCGTACGGTACGTATCTTGGGCATTCTGGACCCCTCGAATGCAAATGCAAACACTGCTATTAACTTCTTAGTTTACCTTAAGAAAAATTCGCGTAATGCCGATCCAGACAAACTTGAATTATTTTATGATCAGTTCAAAAAAGCTAGTGTAGTTAAAAGGGAAGAATATCCGACGACTTAGTTTTTAATGTTGTCAGTATTGCCTCAAGAGTTTCCACCGACTGATTAACTTCTCCCCGCTCTATACGAGAATAGTAGTTGACGCTAATGCCTGATTTCTCTGCGACATCGGCTTGAGTCAGGTGCTTTTTGACCCTCACCTTTCGGATATTCTCACCAATCTGTATTAGTTTGTTTTGTTTATCGCTCATTCTAGTATGTATTCTACCAGTTTAGCTTGTGACAGTATATGTTTAGTTAAACGGTAGCTCATGTTTGCCACAAAAACAAAACATCCATACTATTAAAACAATAAGTTTAACTTCATTCGTTAGAATGAGCTGACTGGTCAATATCAGTCCCCATGTCAATTCAACAACTACTCCTATAGCTACACCAAATAGCACTGCGTAATATATTCCTTCAAGTTTGTTTCCTATTTTACTAAAAAGACAGTAGCAAATTGATGTTATCAAAAGCGGACTCGCAGCTATTTCTAGAAAAGCCAGCCATGGTGATTCGATATACGCAACATCTCTACTAAATTGTACCGCCTGAGTCGCAAGATAATATAACTGAGTAGAGACAAAAGTAGCGATGAGTGTATTTTTGCTTAATATATCCATTCTTTTCGATGACGATCCTAGTAGAGCTATCATGGCAGTGGCAATAATAGTTACCAGAGGGAGTAGAGTCAGATAAATGTTATCTAGTGCAGTAGGGAGTGACGCACCTAAATTTCGTATTATTAGTAAGGAGGCATCGATAAGCCAGTATAGCGATACGGCGAGCGCTCCATATAAAGTTACTCTACATATTTTGACTTGACTTGGGAGTCTCCATGATAGAGTTGTGTTGGTTGTGTAGCTCTAATCGTCTTTGCTCAGTCTTTGACCTCCTGGTGTGCGGCATTTGAAGATGCAGGTTTTGCCATGTCTATTGCACCTTGATGGTGCTCGATCATGAGCTCTAGAAATTTTTTATCAAACGCGTCACCTGTTAAGCCAACGAGAGCGGCGTTCATGTCTTCCATACCTTCCATAGAATGACCAGCCTCCATCATACCTGTCATACTGTGACCTGAAGTTGCCGGGTAACCCCAAGCTGTTTGCCATGAACGCATATCCATAACTTCCTTACCTTGAGATGCATTAATGCTTGTCGCAAGATCTTTTAATTCTTGATGTTTGGCAGATGCGAGTGTCATTTCTGCCATATTCATTGCACTTTCATGATGTACGATCATGTTGGCGACAAAATCTTTGTCGTACTCCTCACCTTTCAGTGCTGCATATTTTTTGTAGGTTTCAGATTCATTAGTCTTATCTGACATAGTCATCGTGCTGTGATCCATGCCCTGCATGCTGTCGTTCGTCGACACATTCGCGCGTGATATGTAGTACGCAGCTGCTACGCCACCGATTGCTAATAAAACGATAATTATAGCTAAAATCTTATAAGTTCTTTGTTGTTTCATTACATATTCTCCAGTAATTACTTTTTATTAAATAAAGTAATGGGATTCTATACTCGTAAAACACAACAAAGCTGATATATAGGCACCTTGTCTTCCTGTTCGATAACTCTAGGAGTGAATTTTTTTTCAGCAAACCAGCCAGTCTGTGCGGATTCGAATTTTAGAAAATATGGTATTTCTGGATTGTCATCCTCATCTTTGTTTGCCGGTATCTCACGTTTTGAGTCATTCGTAGGCGCGTTCAGACAGATGGTTGCGCAATTAGCGGGAGTACCATGTGCGGAACTATGATGCATGCTCGAAGGCATCGCTGATGCATGACTAACGATACTAACAGTACTGAATAATGCAGCTAAGAATACGATATTAATGATTTTCTTTAACAATATAATTCTCCGGTTTATTATCGAATACTTTTACGCATCCAGCGCAGCAAAAATATACCTTCCTACCATTATACACTCTTACATGTCCAGCATTTTCCGTTACCGCAATATCTACTGTATCCCCAGTGACAGGACAGATAGCCTTATGATCTTCTGGTATTTGGTGTGAATGTTCAGCGTGATGATGATGTGTTGAATCCATATTAATGCTCCGACATTGAGTGACTGCCATTTGACGGTGAATAGCCCCAATTGGATTGCCACTTTTTCATTTCTGAAATCTCCATCTCTTGAGTGGAGATTATGTTATTTGATAGCTTTTTAATTTCGTCATGTTTTGCACGCTCCTCCGAAAGCTTGGCCATGTCAATTGCACCTTGATGATGATCAATCATATGCGCTATGAATTTTTTATCATACTCATCACCTTTTAAATCTTTCAACGATTCTGTCATTTCGTTCATTAAAATATTGCTCTGATTGGTGGCTGTCTCTGTCTTGCCTGCGCTGGTTGCCGCAACAGACACAAGTAGTCCACCAAGCATAAATCCGATTAATCCAAATAATAATGATTTTGTTTCCATACTTTCTCCTATCTCATGTATCTTCCGAGCGCGTTTACGAGCTCATTGGCTTTATCGTTAGCTTCAGTAGAGTTACTGTTATTTGCTACTAGGCAGTGTTTTGCATGGTCTCGTACTAACTCTAGTGCAACTTTATCAAGTGCGGATTGGACGGCACTTATCTGTGTCATTATGTCTATGCAATACTTATCGTCATTCACCATACTGGAAACACCCCTAACCTGACCCTCAATTCGTTTTAAACGATTGATCAGGTGTGGTTTATTTTCATCATATCCGTATTTCATACTATCTCTAACGATGGTGGCCATGATTATGGTCACCATCGTGATTATTGTGCATGTATTTCATTGTCAATGCGTGCCCTTTGTTTCGCTTCAGAAGCGCTATGTTTACAGGATAAGCAGCCCAAAAAGCAACAAATAGAGCCAGTGACATGGCAATCCAAAAGATAGGATTAACAATACCAGCATTCATTGCACCAGGAATAACCGCCATTACAGCATTGTCCATTAGTTCCATAGTAGCGATTGATAATGTATCGGCGGGGATAACTACAGCCAATGCTGCGCCAACTGATAGCCCTGCTTTCAGGAGTGGAAGAGCGGAAAGAGCAAACCCGAAAATAAATGCTAATGCAATTGCTAACACTATAGTTGTTACAGTACTCAATCCAAGTGCTGTTCCTATCAGTAGGCCTAATATCTCTCCAATTGCGCATCCTGTAAGGCAATGTAAGGTTGCGGCAAACGCCATCTTATTTGTCATATTCTCGCCTAGATGGCTTTGTTCGTGTGATAAATGATTCATATACCCCCTTAGGGTATATTATTTACACCCTCTATGTCAAGATATTTGTTTTAGACATGGTTTACTCAGATAGAATTAATATAAAATGCTTAACGTTTACATTTTGTTTTTTGTACTATATATTTTCTTTTATTACAGTAACAAGGAGACAAATGCCCCCTATGCGAAATCGTAATATTACCCTAACTATAGGACTTATCGCCATTGCTGCGCTACCAGTTCTGCTCGCCCCGACTGCCTTTGCCGCTGACGGCAACATCGGCCAAGTCGAAACATTCATCCGAAGTATTATCAAAATCATTGCAGGTTTAGCCGGTCTCGTCGCGACCGGTTTTTTCGTGGTTGGTGGATTCACCTATATCACTAGCTCGGGTAACCCTGAACATCTTGACCGTGCTAGGAGAACAATTCTTTGGTCGGCCATAGGACTTGGTGTTACTATCGCCGCATTTGTTATAAGTAACATCGTGGCAGACCTCGCCTACAGCGCATTCGGAAAGTAGCTCTTATGGACAATTTACATTCTTTGAGCCTAATGGCTGATGCTATTGACGCATCCCAAACAATGCGAACACTTATCAATCCGCTGATAACAACACTCGCTATCATAGCTGGGCTGGTCGCGGCAGGCTTCCTGGTCAACGGTGGAATTCAAATGATGACGAGTGCTGGAAAGCCAGAACAATTGGCGCAAGCGAAGACTATCATTCGCAATGCGCTGGTCGGTCTTGCGCTTGTCATAGCCGCCGTTTCTATCACGTCAATCCTTACGAACACCTACAGAGTAAGTGGGAATACGACGACGAGCCCCATGCCAAAGCTCGCTGAAGTTAAGCCCGCTGAATCGTCAGGTAGTTTAGTGGATGTTCTTGTTAACGCAACGATTGGATTACTGAAAAACATCATTGAAACTGCGGCGACACCATTCATTGGAGCACTCAGTTATTTCACAACACAGACACCAATGATGGCGAAGAATGTGAGTGTATTTAATTTGTGGTTAGTTATTCTAGCGATTGCCAACGTACTCTTGATCCTCGTTGTCATACTCTTAGGATTTAATATTATGAGTGGCCCCTCGCTTGGTTTCGATGAGCTGGAATTCAAACACATGATTCCGCAGTTGATTATAGTGTTCATCCTCATGAATTCTTCGATCTTTTTGATCGACATCATTATTAGTATCTCGAACGGTATGATCCAGGCGCTCCAAGCGGGTTTTGCAAGTAATGACGTTTGGGAAACGCTTTCAACGGTTGCAAGCAGCAACGTTGCGGGCATGCAACTAGCAGCACTGTTGATATTCATCGTGTTTATCATTCTCAGTGTCGTGCTAATTATCTACTACATCCTCAGGCTCGTGACACTGTATATTGGCGCAGTGCTCTCGCCACTCCTGCTTATGTTGTGGTTAGTACCAAGCTTCAAAGACTTTGTCGCGACAGCCTTTCGGACATACCTCACGACCATTTTCGTCCTCTTTATCCATGTGGTTATCTTAGCGCTTGCGGCGTCAATTCTCCTCGGTATGTCCTCGGGGAATGAGAGTGCACTCGATCCAGTCATGTCGATGTTTGTTGGAATTGCGACAATTCTCGCCCTTCTTAAGACGCAAAGCGTTTTGTCTCAGTTTGCGTATGTGAGTACGGGCGTTCGAGCAATGCGCAAACTCGGTGGCCAATTCACAAACGGTGTATCTATTATGACGGCAAAAGTGCGACAGACGACCGAATCGAAAAAGACAGCTCCACCACTACCTCGGCCTACGATCGTTAGGATGCCATCAAACAAAGGGACCAACTCATGAAAACAGCAATCGTTCCAGCTCAAGTGACAACCGTCGAAGACAAGGTGGCTGGTAACTTAAATCTAACTCAGCTTCTACTCATAGCTTGCCCTGTCTTTGTCAGTGGTGCGATCTATGCCATATTTCCGCCAAGTTTCGAGATTGCAGCCTACAAGATTGTCACTATGACGACCCTCTTCTGTTTCTTTGCATTCCTTGCGATTCGCATCAAAGAACGACTCCTCCTGATGTGGCTCATTGTCTTTTTTCGGTATAACAGTCGGCCGCGCTACTATGTCTTCGACAAAAACGATGCATTTTTACGAGAGAAGTTTGAAAACGCAGATGAGCCAATCGAAATCGAAGCATCGGCCATTCCAGAGGATACGATTAAATCACTACTACCGCAGATGAATATAGCGGAGCGCGCACGCTTTGAATCAATCATTTCCAATCCTAATTCCAAGCTGTCACTCACCACTAACAAGAAAGGAGTACTCCATGTCTCTATTACGGAAATCAAATAAGCGAACATCATCGCGTCAACAGATTGCCATCAAGGGAGTTCGTGAAAACATTCTCTTGCTTCCCAATAACAACTACCGCATGGTGCTGCAGGCTTCTTCGGTAAACTTCGAACTGAAGAGTGAAGAAGAGCAAGATGCACTGATCGAGACATACCAGAATTTCTTGAATTCACTTGTGTCACCACTACAAATGACGATTCGGGTACGGGAAATGAATATGGATAAATACCTTGAAGACTTTGCTGCAAGGATAGACGACGAATCACAGGATATTTACAAACAGCAGATGCAGAATTACGTAGAATTCGTGCAAAGCCTCATAACAACAAATAAGATTCTTGCACGACAATTTTATATTGTTATCCCCTATTCTTCCGAAAGAAAGCAAGATTTTGACATCATTCATGAGCAGTTAAAACTCAGTGCAGATATTGTTGCAAAAGGCCTGGCAAAACTAGGCGTTCGCTCACGACAACTATCAAGTCTTGAGATACTTGATCTATTCTATTTTTTTTACAGTCCTGAATCTGCGAAACGACAACCACTCACCGATCGGACGATGCAACTACTTAAGGAGGCATATATCTAATGAAAATGAGTAGACTGACGACAGCAGTATCAATCCCTGTTCAGAAAATGAAGGAATGGAAGAAATTGCGTGACGAGTTACCGACGAAGCGTTCGCTTTCTTTTGGCGAGCAAGATCCAATGGATGTCATTTCCTATGCAGGCATGGAAGAACATTCAAGCTACCTCGTTATTGACGATCAATACATTCGGACACTGTTCATTTCAGGTTATCCACTCACCGCCTCGTCTGGCTGGATCAATAGCCTTATTAATTTTTCTCATAATGCAGATATATCGTACCACCTCCACGCAGTCGATGCACTTCAGGCACTACCAAAACTACGACGTAAAATTACCGAACTAGAATCAACTCGACGCGCTATGGTTCGTAGCGGTAAGATCGTCGGTTCAGAAGTTACTGATCCGCTGGAATCGGCGACGGAACTTCGAGATAAGATCCAGCGTGGTCAAGAAAAACTGTTTCAAATGTCTATCTATGTCACGCTATCAGCAGGATCGCTGAGCGAGCTGAATAATAATACCATGCTACTTGAGACTGAACTTTCCGCACATTTGTTCTATATCAAACAGGCTCGATACCAGCAAATTGAAGGACTACAATCTGTCCTCCCTCGTGGCGAAGATATCCTCAATCTAAAGCGTAATTTAGATAGTTCATCTGCAGCACTGACTTTTCCGCTTATTTCATCCGAGCTTGTGCAAGAGTCGGGCATTTTATATGGCGTCAATAAATCAAATAATTCTCTCGTTATTCTGGATCGGTTTAGTCTCAACAACGCAAACAGTATTATCTTTGCACAATCAGGCAGCGGCAAAAGCTATGCGACAAAAGTAGAGATTCTCCGTCAGCTCATGCAAGGTACAAAAGTCATTGTGATTGATCCAGAACGTGAGTATAAGCAACTAACTGAATCAGTGTCTGGCACGTATATTAAACTCTCCGCGAAATCGAAGGAGAAGATAAACCCATTTGATCTTGCAACTAACTCCTATTCAAAGGATAACCTTTCAGAACACGTCCAAGATTTAACAGAGATTATCTCGCTCATGGCGGAAGGCTTGGACTCCAGAGAAAAAGCGGCAGTTGATAAGGCAATATTGCAGATTTATAAGAAAGCCAAGGATGAAACTCCCCTACTCTCTGATTTATATGCAGCACTCCGTAAACTCGGTCAACTCACACTCTGCGAACGTTTAGAGAAATACATTAGCGGGTCACTCGCCAATGTATTTAACAGCCAAACTAATATCGAACTCGATAATCGATTAGTCGTATTTGATATCAAAGACCTTCCAGAGTCGCTTCGTCAGATCATGATGATGATCATATCGAATTTTGTTCAAAATCAGGTCAAAGCTAATCCACAAAAACGTCTGCTTGTTATCGATGAAGGCTGGATGCTCCTCGAACACGAGCAGAGTGCTCGCTTCGTCGCTGGACTTGTGCGTCGTGCTCGTAAATATTATCTCGGTGTATCGATTATTTCTCAGCAAGCAAACGACTTTCTACGCAATGACTACGGTCGGGCAATTGCGTCCCAAAGCAGTCTCCGTATCCTAATGAAACAAGATACGACAACGATTAAGAACGTTGTTTCAGAGTTTAATCTGAGTGAATATGAGCAAAACTTCCTTCTTACTTGCGATAAAGGCGATGCAATCGTCATTGCGGATCAAAACCACGTTGCAGTACAAGTAGTTGCATCCGACAAAGAACATCCTCTGATAACAACAAACCCGGCCGAGGTATATCTATAGTGCAAAACCTTACCCTCTTTCGCGCTGCGCTGTCGTTCAAGCGCGAACTATGGATTGTCCTCGGATCTATTTTCTTTATTCTTTGCCTTCCGGCGCTCAGTGTCGTTGTACTTGCGAACGCAGGTGTGGCTGCTGTGTCGCAAGCGCTTGTGTCGGTTAATGAGTCTACAAAAGAGATAGAGATTCGAAATCCGAGTGGAACGGTTGTAAGGCAACTTGCGATCACCTCAACCTGGCCAGTTAGCGGAATCGTCACCCAAGAATTTGGTAATCTTGGGCCGTGGTATGATCTTCGGGGTCATACCGGTATTGATATAGCGAGCGTTGGTGGTAAAATCGGTCAACCTATTACAGCCTTTATGCCAGGAACTGTCAGTACAGTCGTCAATACTGATAATAAATATGGTCGCTATGTTTTTGTTGATCATGGAGATGGCATCGTTTCGCAGTATTGGCATTTATCCAACACACCCGCTAAGGTCGGGCAAGTAGTAAAGCCAGGTGACATTATCGGATACGAAGGAAACACTGGCATTTCGACCGGCCCACATCTCCACTTTGAGATTCAGGTATATGGCGTTCCGGTTAATCCACGAAGCTTTGTTGGTGGTAATCCCGAAAGGACTGAGTAATGGAAGAACCAATTACTTTTCTCCTGGCGTTCGTTAGTCGTATATCCGAATTCCTTCCGCTGGTCGGTATCACACTGCTATGTATCCTTCTCATCTCTATTATTTTGCGAGCTACCCTAACTCTACTCGCCTTTCGTTGGCAAATAACTCGACCAAAGGCCTATCTTGAACTCACTCCACCCGCTTCTGCTACGAAGAAGGCGTATGCGACTCAGGAATTGTTCTCGGTACTCCACGGGCTTGATTCAACACGATCATGGAACGATCGGCAACTGAGGCGCAGGTCGACACTCTCGCTTGAGATCATCTCCACTCACACAGAAGGTGTTCGTTATGTAATTGGCGTTCCAGTTGAAGAGCAAAAGAATGTGCAGCGTATGGTTCATTCGTATCTACCCGAGGCGAAGGTGGCGCTCATTGATCACTATATTGAGTATACCAACAAAAAGAAGGTATCAATCATATCGTTCAATCAGACGAGGCATTTCGCATTTCCCTTACTCCCGCAAAGCTCGCTCGAAGAACATGACCCTATCGCCTATGTCACTGGCGCGATGACCAAGCTAGAGCCTGGTGAGATGATTACGTACCAGCTTACAATAACGCCGCGTACGGTGAATGAAGCCCGATCGATTGCTACGAAAATTCTCTCCAACGAACATACGGTCTCAAGCCTTGGAAAGCGTAGTTCGGGAATTCTGCAAAAAATCGCCTATACAGTCAACTCCCTTATCTTTAGTATCCTAGATGGATTCTCGTCGTCGGGTTCGAGTAATGGAGATACTTTATCTCGTCACAGACAAGAGGTAGCCATGAAACTTAAGCCTGCCCGTGTACTGACAACGTTTGAACAAGAATTAATTGAGTCTATTCATCAAAAAGTAAGCCAGCCGCTATTCCAAGTAAGCGTTCGCGTAGCTGTGAACATGAATGACAGTGCCAGGCAAAATGAACGCGTCAAAAGTATGCGCAATTCCCTATCTTCCTTTAATAGTCCAGGATACCAGGCTTTGTCAGTGAGCAAATGGATCACCGCTCGCATGATGAATCGGCTGAATACGTATTTATTCACTCATCGATTACCAAGCCTGCAAAGTGATGTATCGAATCTATTCGCGGCCTCTGAAGTGAGTGATCTTTATCACTTCCCTTTTACTGGCACAACGAATACGGAAAACCTCGTGAAATCACTGAGTCGTTTATTACCCGCCCCACTTTCGCTTAAGACTGACCCGAAACTAGATGTAGTAATTGGTATGAATGAGTATCATGGAACTAAGACTTCTATCGGGCTCACCGAGCAAGAACGTGAACGACATGTCTATATCATCGGTGGAACAGGTAACGGCAAAACGACATTATTACAGTACGCTATCGTGCAAGACATTAAGAATGGACAAGGCCTTGCGGTGATTGATCCGCACGGAGATATGGCTGAAACAATCCTTGACT
>JACQGD010000083.1 GCA_016199685.1 Candidatus Saccharimonadota bacterium | reverse complement strand
GGCGGAAGTAGCGGCCGGAATTGCCACACTCGCGGGAACACCTGTACTACTCGCGGTGCTCGCTGCAGCAATTGGTAACTTTATTGCAATTTTCCTCGTCGTTATCTTCGCCCAAAAGATTCGCACATGGCGAAATAAAGGTAAAACAGAAGATGAAAAAGGACGGAATAGCAAAGCAATGAAAGCGATTCACAAATACGGTATTCCGACCGCCTCAATGCTTAGTCCACTGATCACTGGCACTCACATCCTCGCGTTTGCTGCGGCAGTGACTGGCGCAAACCGTCAGTACATTCTGACATGGCAAGCTATCGCGATCGTTACATGGGCCGTCGCTGGAGGCGTACTTGTATCGCTAGGGGTGCAGATCTTAGGGTAACATATGCTAAAAAATGCTCTCAAAAAGAATCGCATTACTCACGAGCTCACACAGTCTGAGCTAGGTAGTAGGGTTGGCGTTACAAGGCAGACGATTGCATTCATTGAAAAAAGTGAATTCGCGCCGTCCGTTACACTTGCCCTTAAGTTGGCTGCCGCACTAAATATACCCATCAATGAGCTCTTTTGGCTCGAGGAGAAATTAAATACCACATCGTATGATGTGGTATTTATAGTACATAGCTATCCCGCTACTCTTTCTTTTTATCGATTCGATCAAGCTTTGCGAAATGAACGATAAGATAAATCACAAATGCCGTCGCAATAAGCGTAATTGCCGATGATACAAACGCACCCCAGGCAAAATCAGCTTCTCGTCCAAACGCCTTAAACGTCCACGTTGCCGATGCAAGCGCATCCTGTGATCCGACGATGAACTGCACGATTGGTGTAATAAATCCTTCGACAAGTGCCTTTACTGTCGCACCTGCCGCAGTACCAATTGCAAGACCAACTGCCAGCCCTACAACACCTTGTGTCCGAATAAATTGGACGAAGCCGCTGCCCGTTTTCGCACCGGGAACACTTGAAGCTCGCGCTTTTGCTGCCTGCGCTTTCTCGACCGCCCTCGCCTTTGCTGTCGCTGTTCGAGTTGGTTTCTTATCTGCTTTTTTCTCTGCCATATACGTATCTCCTGTAAAAACTATTGTAACAAAAATTAAAGTAAGGAGAAGAACAGTGTGATGGCCCAGCTAGGAATACGCCTCGTGAGCATATTCCTAGCTGGTACAAGAGTGAGTCTCGTGAACAACTCTTGTATTGGTACCACATTTACACCCAGAGCGGAGCCTTTTTAGCTTTTTTGAGCTTTTCGGCTCGCAGGCGACCTTTTTCGGTCAAGCGATATTCACGAGCACCGTAGTCTGTGAGACAGTGCGTGAGCTCACCCTTCTGAACCAGGCTGCTGAGCCCGTTTTTAAGCTGGCCAATAGTGAAGGATTCCATGCGCGCTCCAACGAGCGTACTTCGCATGTCGTTTCCAATAATCAGACAGCTCGAATCGCTTCCGTTGATGTGGCTAACGATGCGGGCTTCAACGCCCCGAGATGGCATGTTCTTCTCCTTATTGTAGATGTGCGCCGTAGAATCAAAATCTCGCCGGTGACGGCGAGATGTTCAGGTTCATACGGATGGTGTAATCTTCAGGAACTATCTCGCCGACGGGACGCAAATAATGAGACCGATGAGGCCAAACATAGTTGCGATGTAAGCTGAGGTATTTCCCATATCCCCACCCTACTACATTTTTTGCGGCGCCGCAATACCAAGAACGAAGAGTCCGGCCTGTAACGTATCGGCATAGAGGGCGACGAGCCCCGCACGGTGCGCTTGTTGTTCACTACCAACAACTTTATTTTTCTCGTAGTAGCGATTAAACTCCTGTGCAAGTTCAAATAGATAATTACAAATGTGGTGCGGTGCAAGTTCGCGGATGGCTTGATCGGTCGCATCTTTGTATTCACCAAGCTTTCGTACAAGTGCATGGTCTTCGGGATTGATTTCGGTCGGTGTCGTAACCGTACCATCAATTTTGGCGAGGATACTCCGCGCACGCGCATGAGCATATTGCAGGTACGGACCAGAATTGCCCTGCAAACTGACCGTTTCGTTAAGATCGAACGAGATGTCGCCACCAAGTTTATATTTAGCAAACGCGTATTTGATCGCACCAAGCGTCACATCTTCGACAAGCGATTTATCCTCAACCAGCTCTCCTACTTTTTCGCGTACGATATCGAGTACATCGATTGCGCGCGCCACATTTCCAAGGCGTGAACTCATTTTTGTTCCATCACCAAACCTTACTGTGCCGTTCGTGAGATGTGTCATCGTCCCAGCAAGTTCTGGTCGGAATGTTTCAGCCGCAGCAAACACCACGCGCATATATTCTTTTTGATCATTACCTGTAATTAAGTAGCGGTGATCGAAATCATAATCAGTCTTCTCGCGCCAAATCACCCCAATGTCTTTTGTCTCGTATGTCGGGAGGCCTTTGGACGTGATGAATACGCGAGTATGGAGGTGCTTCTCTTCATCACCTTCGAATACAACCGCACCGTCTGACTCTTTCAAATGACCAGCTGCTAATTGCTCACGTATAACTTCGAGGCCAGTTGGCGCGGTTTCGCTCTCAGGATAATAACGAAGCGGCGCAACTTCAATCGCTCCATAAAATGCTTCAAAATAATCATAACTCCACTGCCGTGTCTTCCAGTAAATTTGCGCTAAATTCGACTCGGTATCATGCGTATTATGAAAGCCGTAAATCGTTTTATTAAGCTCATC
>JACQGD010000018.1:13036-21962 GCA_016199685.1 Candidatus Saccharimonadota bacterium | reverse complement strand
GTTCGTCATGGTGCCATGCGGCATCAACGTGCGCATCACCAGCTTTCTTCCACATCTCACGGGTCATACGATCTTTCTCACGCCTATACGATTGACGCTGGAACCGTGTGCCACCACGACCACCAGGAGCAGCCGCAGCGATGCGACCCTTGGCACGTTGCACTTCGGCTTTGTCGGTCGCCCAACCACGTGCACGGTCGACAAGACCTTTCTTTGGATCGTTAACCATACCAGCAAGACGTCCAAGCAGAGAGCCGCTAAACTTGACGAGGAACGGTGTCATAACAAGCGGCGCAACCTGTATGAACATAGCGAAGATAATAATACTGATTTGATCAGCATTTTGAATGATGATGTACGACGCTAATTGTGACCCGCCAAAGAGCAACGAAAAAAGCGGGAAGACGAGGAGCATCGTAGTAAATAGCTCGCGCCATTTCTCAAACCACTTTTCGGTGTTTGGTAATAGGTACGCGACGAACGCGAGCGGCGCTACGACTATGAGTACAGTAATGAGCGCCTGACGAGCCGCAAGAACAAGCAGTGCGATAAGCACAGCAAGTGCTCCTGATACCAAGATTGGGAACAGTAAGAATGTTAGTCCAGAGATTGAGCCGCCAGCAGCACCACCTAGGAAAGCCGCTTTTGCTGCAAATGCGCCGGCAATGATTGTTCCGCCGCTAAGAACGTACTCGGTAAGGTTTTTCCAGCTATACGAGTCGAGTGCACCCGGTGCTGGATCTGGGAGTGATTTACGAATATCGATCAACCCTTGTTGCACACTATAGCCGAGCACATTTGAGATATCGACAGCGATCGAACACACAAAGTATGAAACGTTGACGAGTATTGCCGCCACAATGAGCTTCGGAATCATCTTCTTGATGCTGTAGTTGCTAATTCCATATGATGTTAGCTGTGCATAGATAATAACGAGGAACGCGATAATAAACATGAGGTTTGCAATACCAAGCGCCACAGACCACGCTTTGTAAAGCCCACTCCCCGTATCGGTTGAAACTGGCTTCACTTCGAGGTAACTCGCGATAATCGTAAAGATGTTGTCCATACCACTAGCAATAAATCGGGATGTCACACAGACAATCCAGCCAACTCCAGCTACGTCACACTGCGTCTTATCTTTGACTTCAGGCTTCGCCGCAAGTGATACATCCGATACGATTGGCGGACCAGGACTTGTATACTCATTTGTATTTGTGACTGTATATTCGGCGACTTTAACGCGCATTTCTTTCGTCGGATCAGTATTTGGTTCGATATAGAGCACGCTTGCCGTTGGCGCGTTTTCTTCTCTTGCAACAAACACTGTCGAGCCTTGAGGGACATTTACCCCTGTAGGCGTTGGTGATGTTGGACGATAGGTTTTGCCATTATAAATGACACTGCCGTCGTCTTGCCAGTTCGCATCAGCAGCGTGAGAGACAGCGCTATTCATGATTGTCAACAAGAAAGCCGAGATAATAACGGCGAGAAAGGTGCGAGCAATTTTGCGCAAAGAAAAATTGCCGCGGGCGGGCAATACGTTTAGATCCCACATGACATCTGTTACTATACTACTTTATGGTTATAAAATCAAGTATATTGTAAATTAGTTTAACATAAGGTGTTTCAAACCTATGAAAAACGCTATCCACCACTAAACAATAAACGTTTAGCAATGAATAGCGTCTGTTCACGGATGTGGATGTTCTTCGTAGGAGTCGGGATGATGTTTAGCAGTCTCCGCGAGTACTCCTTCTCTCACCGAACTGTTGACGACGTTTCCGTTCTTGTCCATTGCCGTATCGGTCCACACAAGTCGAGAAAGTGATTTCAGCGTCTGCCAAACAGTATCGACGATTGCGCCGAAAACACCAATGACAGCGATGAGCCAGAGCGGTGACGTGAAGACAGCAATCAGAACGAACCAAGCGAAAATCGTGGCACCAATTCCATAGCCGCTTTTAGTCCCCCACGCGCCGGCGGTAAACAGTCCGAGAAGTGTATTGAGTATAGAGGCTCCCATATCGCCCTCCTACGTACGTACGAATCCAGTTATCCGTAACATTCTCTATTTAATACTTATTTTTCTGTTTGTCAATTTAATGATTAAAATAAGCCGCGTTTTTTGGCGCCATTGAATTGCTCGAGAAGCTCTTTTTGCTTCTTTGACAGCTTTGTAGGAGTATCGACAATAATACTCACAATGTGTGGCCCCCGAGCGTCGCTACGAAGATGCGGTATCCCATGCTTAGAAAGCTTGAAGTCTGTACCGCCCTGAGTTCCAGCAGGCACTTTCATTGTCACCTTGCCATCAACTGTTTCGATGTCTATTTCTGTACCCAAGGCAGCATCAATCATACTAATGTGTTCTTCGGAGAGGATAATATCGCCCTCACGCGTAAACTTTTGGTGGGCTTTGACACGAACATGAATATATAAATCTCCACGAGCACCATCACCAATTGCCTCACCGCGTTCTTTCAACCGAATCGTCGAGCCATCATCGATGCCTGCAGGAATCTTGACAGTCATCTCTTGTTTGCGGCGCTCGGTTCCCTTTCCGTTACATACAGTACACACTTTTTCTGGAACTTTACCACGACCTTTACATGTCTCACAAGTAACGGCTTGCTGCATTTGGCCAAAAATCGTATTCATAATACGCGTTTGTTGCCCAGCACCTTGACACGTTGGGCATGTCTTCATACTATGTCCAGGCTCAACAGTTGAACCTTTACAATGAGTACACTCGTCGTCCATTGTGATTTCGATTTTTTCTTCAGTACCAAATACCGCTTGTTCAAATGTCAGCGTAAGACTGACTTCAACGTCACGCCCGCGACGTGGCCCGCGCTGTCCACCACCTGCATTGCCAAAGAATTGACCGAAGATATCACCCAGGCCACCATCACCAAAATCAAAATTGCCATTTTGACCGCCAAAGCCACCAAATCCCTCAAATGGATTACCGCCAGCTCCACCGCCAGATGATCCTCCAACACCAGCATGACCAAACTGATCGTATCGCTGACGCTTCTGCTGATCCTTTAGTACTTCGTATGCTTCGTTAATTTCTTTAAACTTCGTTTCATCACCACCCTCTTTGTCTGGGTGATGTTTTACGGCAGCCTTACGAAATGCCTTCTTGATTTCGTCGGCTGATGCATCTTTATTGACGCCAAGTGTTTCATAATAATCACGTTTACTCATTGTATTTAGTATAAACTATTTGGCACTTGAATGTCTAGAGTGCTAAATTCACAGAGGTGATTAAAAAATAAATTAATCATAAGCAATATACGTACTTAAAAATAATAGTATCCCACTCTTATAATTATTTTGCTGTAATAATTCTAACGGTAATATTCTCAGAAAACTATTATATTAATTATCAGAACACGTGGAGTTCTAAGGATTCGTTCAGCAATTTACTATCAGGGTTTATCAAAATTCTCATGCGCACAACTGGAGCGAGATGGCATATATAAATAAAGCCACCAGAGATGTCGATTTTACAGGATTAAGATAAGCTACTGATATAAAGCGGAGCAATTCTTTAACATAATTTATTAGCTTCGGCTAAGGGGGTTTACCATGAGTCAATCAACATACGCAGATAATCGCCAGCAAGCGCTCGTTCTCGGAACAGCCATGTTTGGAGCAATCGTCGCAGCAGTACTTGTATCAACATTTATTATTATGTCATTAATGCGCGGCGAGATGGCAAGCGCACTTGCAACTGCAACACCAGCGGCAGCAACTCCAGCAAGTACAACGGCATGTGTCTCTCCAGCAGATACAGCTAACAGTGGAACAGGTTCAGCAGCACACGCAACAAGCGGATGGGACACAGAACACGGAATGAGCGGAGCTGTTCATGCGACATCATGGACTCCAGCCCACAAGATGGGTGAATATAAAGCACCTATGGCCGCTACAGTAAACAACTCATATAACTCTAATACAAGCAATGTCAACAACAGTAGTGCAGTTAGCACAACAACAACAAATGTTACTGACAGCTACAATGGTCAGAACAATGGCAACACAACAACTACTACAAATACGACTACTGTAAATACCAACCTCAACTCGGGTAATACAGATAACTCTAACAACAGTACAAACACGAATACTGAAGTATCGCAGACTGATAACTCTGTGAACACTGATAACAGTCAAGTTCTTTCGAACAACAGCCTCTTGAGCGACAACAGCCTTGAAGCACCTGTTCTCCCGCTTGTTCCTGTCGTTGTTTTACCATAATCACGTTACAACTTTAAAAACTGCCGGTATCACCGGCAGTTTTTAAACTCAAAAATATACGAGCTTATGCTCGCTTTTAAATTTAACTTGTACTACGCTGAGAGCTACACAGGACCGGTGGGATCCCGTATATTAACCAATATCTCATTACGAGAAGGGAATCATCATGGTACAACCATCAGTTTATCAAGCAAATCGCCAGCAAATCGCACTTCTGAGCGCAACAATTATCGGATCAATCATTGCAGCAGTACTTGCATCTGCATTTATCGTTACACAACTTGTTCAAGGACAAATCGCCAGCGCACTTACATCAAACGTTACTCCAGCAGCACTTACCGGGACTGCAACAGGTACAATGTGTAGTGATCCAACTGCAGCCGACGAAACAGCAGCACCTGTCGCAGCAACGTCAGCAACTGAAGCTACTTGGATTCCAACAAAACTTGGGCACGCATGGAGCACATTTGGCGTCAACAACTCTTTCAATAGCAACAGCACCGTAACTAACACAAGCACAGTCACGAGCAATAACAACGAAACAATTACAACAAACAACGTTCGTATTCGTGACATCTACAACAATGACAACCGTCAGCTAAACGTTAATGGCAACACCCTTAACCTAAACTCAAACAATACAAGTAACCCAACAACGACAAACAACACCACAACAAACACTACAACAACTGCAAATTCTGGCAACACAACAAACACAACTGCCAATACGAATACAACGACAAATACTGCTATCAATTCTGGTAATACAGCAGTCACAAACAGTGGTAACACTGTTGCATCAAACAATGACATTCTTAGCAACAACGAATTGCTAAGCCGCAACGTACTTGGTCTTGGACTTTAATTACTAAAGCATCATACCTATTAAAGAATCCCGCATTCATGCGGGATTCTTTATGCATCACAAAAAAGTTATAAAGTATCTCGCGAAATTGTATAGACAGAAATGTGAGCGTAATCTCTAAAAACTTTGTCGTATATGTTCGTAGCTAAAGTCCCAGTCCGCATCAGTCTTTTTATGTG
Source organism: Candidatus Saccharimonadota bacterium (assembly GCA_016199685.1). Classification (GTDB taxonomy): domain Bacteria; phylum Patescibacteriota; class Saccharimonadia; order Saccharimonadales; family Saccharimonadaceae; genus JACQGD01. The sequence goes on along the minus strand of JACQGD010000018.1, from coordinate 16,649 downwards.
GATTGAAGATATTTTGAGGATCGTACAACTGTTTTACGTCTTTGAAATAACTATCAATATACGGTGCCGTGTGTTTGTCTTTTACCTTGCTACGAAGAATTTGGAAACTGTTGCGGCGAAGAATCCAGAACTTCTCACTTTTTCCTTCAGAAGCCGCCTCTTCGAATCCGTTGATTTCGTACCGAGCTCGCTGCCCTTTTAGATCTTTATGGAGTGCTTTTACTTTTTCACGAACTTCTTCGGCAGTTTCACCGTTAAATTCAACGAGGAGAATCAGCTTTGGGATACCGTGCAAAAGCTGCAGTCCATCTGGAATAAGCGTAATGAGAAGATGGATAAATCGTACAGGTCCAAGCATCTTGAGGAAACTTGGCATGAACCGAATACTCAGCCAAAGCGTCTTGTCGTCGAAGCTCTCAAAAGTTGCCGGCTTATGTTCAAGCACTTTTGGAATCAGTTCGCCAAGATCGTTACTATTCTTCAAAAAGAGAACAAGCAGGCCTGAATGTTTTCTCGCTGGCACGAGTTTGAATTTAATGTCCGTAATGATTCCGAGCGTTCCTTGTGCGCCAACAAATAACTTCGTCAGGTCAAAAATACCCGTCTCACGATTCCACACATTCCAGAGGTGATAGCCAGTCGAATCTTTCGATACTTTTGGCTTTGCAGCTTGAATTTCATCATAGTGCGCATCCAGAAGTTCAAATGTTCGTGCGTACAGATTACCTTCGAAATCACCTTGGTTCATCTTTGCAGTGAGCTCTTCGCGGTTAATCGGGCGAATGACATATTCATTACCATCACTGAGCACTACAGAGAGTTCTGAGACAAAATTATCAGTTTTTCCATATTCAAGCGACTTTTCTCCACCTGAGTTGTTACTCGCCATACCGCCAACCGAAGCCATATCACGACTTGCCGGATAGCTTGGCAAAATACTTCCCTGCTTCAACGTCTCAACGTCAAATTCACGAAAAAGCATACCTGGTTGCACGCGCGCCGATTCTGGTGTCACTTCATGAAGCTGCTTCATGTATTTACTGAAGTCAAGCACGACAGATTGTCCAATCGCGCCGCCGGACATATCGGTACCTCGTCCACGTGGAACAATACTGAGTTCAGGATATGCCTGTTTATTTGCCGTGACGAATCGTACGACATTTTGCACGTCCTGGGTTGATTTAGGGAAACCAACGACTTGCGGCTTGAGCTCGAAAAGACTCGCATCGTGTGAATAAAATTCACGAAGCTCATCTGTTGTATCAAGGTCACCTTGAAAAATCTTTGAAAGTTCTGCTTGTAAATCCATTCTTACACTCTAGCACTCTTTACTATATAGACACAAGCATTTTACTCTGTTATACGCCGATGAAACAAATCGACAAGATCTGGGTAATATAGACAGCAAATCCCAATAAGTACAAGCGCCAGCAATGGAAATAAAATATACTTTTCACCAAACTTTCCCGTCGTTATTCGAAGCTTTCGCACAGGAGGAAATCCAAATTTTATAGGTAGTGGCAGTAACCATGGCACTCCTTCTTTGGTAAAGCTATCCATGATTAAGTGACTCACCATGCCGATCATAAATGCCCACCAAACATATTCAATCTCTACATGCGGCATGATCGGCTGCAAGAAAAGTAGGAGCGTATGAAACAAAAACCCAACAAGCCATAATCCGAGGAGCGAGTGCGTTAAAAAACGATGTCCACCAAGCATCCGGCCAACCATTCGACCAAATAATCCACCTATCGGCAAGTTTCGCCAGAATGGTGCAGTCGGCTGATCGATATCCGGTGCGATACCACCGAGTTGATTTGCAAGAAGCGCAACAAGAATCGTTGCAAGACTAAGTGGCGGCAGCGGAGACAACACAATAACGACAATCGTCAGTCCCGTAATCGCCGCAAGATCGTGTGTTCGTGCTATCATTCACTTATCATAGCAAAATTCTTATTCTTGTCGCAGCATCTGGGCCGCAGCAGTCAGCTCATCACCCCGTAGCCGCAAGTTGCGCACTGCAACGTTTGTGGTCTGTGAAAGTGAATCCATCCTCAGAAACGATCGCTCTGAACTTCTGTCAGGAGCATTTTCAATCGCAATAGCTGCCGCTCGGCCGATGAGTCGTTGTTCAATTTCGTGACACCGGTGCCCTTCGCTCACTCGCATCATATCAATGTATTGCCCTCTTTTGCCAACAGCAGGTATTGGCGTTTCAATCACATAGGCCGCACCGACGATCGCAGTGCCGGCCATCGCAACAATATATTGTCGCCAATCTGGGTTTGCAATACATTTTTGAATTTGATCATATGTATCGATCGAGTGAGGCATTGTATCTAGTGCGTCTTCGTTTCCATACATATGTGCGTCAAAGATATATTGAGTATCCATTTCAGTTGCTTGTCGTGTCTGTAAGTTATGTCGTATCCGTGTCATATATTGATCATAGGGCGGTGCTATGATATTATCAAAAATATATACATTTTGTTCATTTTAAATCATTTTGACTAAAATTAATCAGGAGATAGCATGATTTCAGTATCAGATAGAGTGCGAAGTTGGATCACCGCCCACCCGTTCCATGCATCATTTATGCACGATGACCTCATTAATTCGTCGGCCCTCGCTCGTAAAATTCATCCAGAAATCGAGCAGGAGGTTGGAGAACGTATTGCCGTAGAGTCCATTACACTCGCGTTAAATCGCTACGGGAAAGATGCATCTCTAAACCTCTCAGTAGACTTCGATCAATTTATCGGTGAAGCATCGGTTCAATCTGGGTTGAGCATCGTATCTATCACGCAGGTAAATCTAGACGCTGACTTCTTCTTTGCCGCACTTGCAGAGCTCCACAAAAACCATGAATACGCATTATATACCCGAGGCGTGTGGCATACGGCTCTCATCGGTAAACAACAGGTCATTCATGATCTCGCTGAACACTTTGAGGATACAACAATAAAAGATGATCTAGTTGGCATCACGATCAAATTAAAGCCGGGTCACCTTCCGAATCCAGGCGTCTGTGCGTATGTGCTTCAAAAGCTAGCATTCAATGGTATAAACCTTGAAGAAGTGACCTCTTCTCACGATGAGCTAACTGTTATCATCGGGCGCGGCGACACTAACCGCGCGCTTGAATGTCTCGTTCAGCTATAGCTAGAGCCGGGGTTGCGGAAAGCGTGCAAGATACATGTGCGCTCGACCGTATTTCTCGATGTTCATAATCCTCTTTTTTGAAGGATTCTCAAGGCCAGTGAGGTCAAGATTATCAAACAAATCCGCCTTCTTCACCGCCCGAGCACAGGCATTGACCGATAGCCGCTGAACATAGAGTTCGTACTCAAACTGCTTCTCCTCGTCAGAAAGTTCTCTATTTGGCGTGTCTTTCGTCAACAACTCAAGCGGATAAATGACGCTCTTGTCAAAACCTTCCTCTCGCAGCATCTCAAATGTCCAGTCACTGTCTTCGACGGTATCGTGGAGTACGCCAACTATTTGTACTCTTCTTGAATGACCCTGGTTTTCAACTGTTCGCATCACTCGCAGCGGATGCTCAATATACGGACTTCCGTCAAATCTCGTCTGTCCCTCATGTGCTTGTGTT
>JACQGD010000018.1:0-12941 GCA_016199685.1 Candidatus Saccharimonadota bacterium | reverse complement strand
TGTCGAAAAGTGGAGAATAAAAAACACGGCTCTCCACTAAACGACAAGTCTTCTGACTTTTTTTATATGTATCGTTTAGTGAAGCAACCGCATGGACGGATCTTTTTTGGCGATCCCGCTGACCTACTTCTGTTTCTTTTATAACATAGATGTCTTTCACGGGCAAGCGTATTATTGACTTTTTTACATAAATTTGTTATGATATTACTAATGTCGCGTGACAGAAGGTTGCTAGGAAACTAGTAATAACGCCTCATCGTCAGGGCTTAACGACGAAAGATGAAGGGATGGACGCATGTCCTCCAACGCCTCGCTCGAAAATATCGCCGACGGACCGATCGCCTCCATCATCTGGGCGTCCGCTCAGTTCGCGTATGACAAGAACGTCAAGATTGAGTTCTTCTTCAGACTCGAAAGCGGATTGTTGGTTTATCCAACGATCACCAGCGTTCAGCATGAAGATGGCTCCGGACAATCGTTCATTATTGAGGGGCAAATTCGTGGAAAACAGTTCAAAGGCTATTACCATGCCAGAAATCGTAGTGGTTTCCTGAACCGCAATCCCTAGTAAAAGCCCCGCCCCGCACCATTCATTCGGTGCGGGGCCTCTCATATCCACTCTCCGAGATACTTAATAGCATAATCCTTTTGACTAACGTATACTGAAATCACATGGGTAAAGTCTATCAACAAGTCGGCCGGGTATCAGGGCTTCTTCGCGCTGAGTGGCGGCAATTATATAACCGTTATTTTGGGACGATCGAACGATTCGATGGGAACGCCGAGCAAATCTGCAGACAGATCGTCGAGAGATTATGGGAAGGCGACTTTTACCGTACAAGCCTTGGGCATTTCGATTTTTTCTGGATGCGTGATTTTGGTACAACCTGCGAATCACTCGTCAAAATTGGTCGTAAAAAGCATGTTCTTCACACCATCCGCTGGGCGCTCCTTCACTACCGCCGTGCCGGAACGATCACCACATGCGTCGACAAAGCTGGTAATTGCTTTAACGCACCGATGCATGCCGTCGACACACTTCCCTGGCTCCTCCACTGTATCGTCGTCAGTAACTACGACCTCAACAAATCTGAACGTGCTTTTTTGGAGAAGCAACTCGAAAAGTACCGAGAAAAATACCTCGATACACGTGGTCACGTTCGTCCGATTAAGTTTGCCGAACAGCGTGATGCTGTCGTCTACGATCGCAGTGCATACTCGGTAAGCCTCGTCGGACGTATGGCATACTGCGTCGAGCAACTCGGCCTCAAAGGATTCCCACACCCGCTAGCGCAGTACCAATCAGAACTTATCGACAACTACTGGAATGGTCAGTACTTCAATGCCGATCGCTCCAATGATGCGTTTAGTGCTGAATGTGCGCTGTTTCCGTTTTTCCTCGGTGTCATCGAAGACGAAGGGCTCGCGGCAGCGACATTCGACTACATTACCGATAACGACTACGACCAGGTACCGCGGAGATCCAGGCATGGTATGGGCTGGAATCTACGTCGATCTTGCTATTGATCAATAGTCACACATAAAGCAAGATACACCGTGTCAGCCGCTTGCCTTACTTCCGCTTCACTGATACGCTTAAGAAGTAACGATTGCATACATTATGCGAAAAAATAAAAAAACCAAACAAGCAGCGCCGCGCATCAAACTATCTTATATACGTAGCTGGATAATTACCCATAAACGTATATGTATTTTAATCGTGCTCGCGTCTATTCTCCTTATTGCAGTTTCACTATTCTTGATACGTACGCGGCTTCCTGTCGCACTTGAGATGCCCCAAGAAAAAGCATCAGTGAGTCACTCCCTGCCGATTGTTTTAAATCAAAAAATAGACGCTATAGATACGACGAAGATTTCAATATCTCCCCGCGTTGCCGGATCATGGAAATATGAAGCATCAGCTATGTTTGGCAACGATAAACTTGTCTTTACCCCAAAAACCTATTTTACTGTTGCGACTGACTATAAGGTAACGTTTCCTGCAGCTAAGCGCACGCTATTTGGCGAAGCGCACCTCCCAGATGTGTCATTTAGAACTGAGGATGCACCGAGCGTAACATCGACAAGCCTCAAATCATTTGCATCGGGCGCGACAGTGGCAGCAGACTACACATTCTCTGTAGCTCTTGGGTCGCCGAATCGACAGCTACGATCACTCGTCCTACGTACAACACCAGAAATAGCCTTAACGCCTAGTGTTCAAAATGATACAAACTTTACTTGGAAACCGACTGAGCTACTTCCCCAAGGCCAGAAAATCTCTGTTGAACTCTACGATGAAAAGAATCGTGTGAGTCTCGTAAAGAAGGAGATTACTGTCGCAAGTGAACCTCGAGTCACGTCATCCATTGCACGAGACCGTTTGCAAAGCAAAGACCCAATAAATATTACATTCGACCAGTCTATCGTCTCAGGTGCGAGTACGTCTTTACTCCTGATGGCTTGAGTGCTGGTAAAACCTATACCTATATCGTCAAAAAAGGTCTTCGCTCAACGACAGGAGGTGTCCTCGTAGCGGATCAATCCGGAAAAGTCAGTACGATGGGGGCCGTCGTCGTTACTGCATCGAGTCCGCGTGGTAAAAACCTCACTCAGGCCAAGCAGACTATTAGCTTCACGTTTGATCAGCCTGTCGATCATGAATCTGCACAATCTCGCGTTTCTCTGTCATCCGGTACGATAGGCGGTTTTTCATGGCAAGGGAATACTCTTAATGTCACGGCAACGAATGTAGGCTATCAACGCACAGTTACCGCATCTATTGCAGCTGGGGTGGTGAACGCAAGCTTTGGACTTCCGAGTTCTCAAGTGTTTTCTACCTCATTTACTACCGAAACGCGAACCGTAAGGTTAACAGTTCCCTACTATAAGCAGCAGCATAGCGCCACATGCACAGCAGCGGCACTCCGCATGGTACTCGGGCATCGCGGCGTATCTACCGATGAAATCGGGCTGGTCAATGCGATGGGATACGCCCCTCGCAGCAAAGATACGTCGACAAACCCACATACCTGGGATGATCCAGACCAGATGTTTGTTGGATCAATTGATGGCGCAATCAATACCGGCACTGGCGCAGGGCCAGATGCAATTCCTGTCGCCAAAGCAGCCCGAGCTTATGGCCGTAGCGCGCAGAACTTCACCGGTGTTAGTGCGAGCTGGATAGCTGGGCAGATCCACGGTGGTAATCCTGTCATTATGTTCGGTGCTTACAAAGCAACAGGCATGACGTCATGGCGTACTCCAACCGGCAAAACTGCGACCATGAACCTCACTGGACACGTGACGGTTGTGACGGGCGTTGTTGGTGAGCCCTCGAGCCCGGTTGGTTTTTATGTTCATGATCCATTGGACGGTGGTAAAGATGAATATTGGAGCGCGGGAGCCGTTGCTGCGAATATCGCGCGGGACCCGTACGGACAAGCTGTCGTCGTCTACTAATCTCTCATATAAAAGCCCCGTACTAAATGAATAGTACGGGGCTTATCGTATATTAAACTAAAAAACTGAGACTATTTTTTGTCTTCCTTCTTTTCGTCGACGACTTCACCTTCTACAGGCTCATCTTTGTCGTCGGCTTTTTTCTCACTGTCTTCGGAAGCAGGTGCCTCTTCCTTTGCAGCTTCTTCGTACATCTTCGCGCCGATTGGCATAATTTTGTCGTTTAATGCTTTGCTTGCAGCTTCGAGTTCTTCTTTGCTAGCATCGGCATTTTCTTTGACTTTCTTTGCCTCCTCGACAGCCTCTTTGATAACTTTTACGTCATCTTCAGAGATCTTGTCTTTGTACTCATCTGGCATCTTCTCAGCCTGGTAGATGGCATTTTCGAGTGTATTGCGGACATCGACAGCTTCACGCTTTTTCTTGTCTTCATCGGCATGAAGCTCGGCTTCTTTTTGCGCCTTTTCGATGTCTTCTTTGCTCATGTTGCCGCTATCTTGGATGGTAACTGAGTTTTCTTTGCCCGTTCCCTTGTCTTTTGCAGTAACATTGAGGATACCGTTTGCGTCGAGACTAAAGGTCACTTCGATCTGTGGCACGCCACGTGGTGCTGGAGCGATGCCGTCAAGAACGAATCGTCCAAGTGATTTGTTGTCACTACTCATTTCGCGCTCACCCTGAAGTACATGAATCTCTACCTGAGGCTGGTTGTCAGCTGCAGTTGAGAATGTCTCGCTCTTACTTGTTGGAATTGTGCTATTTCGTTCGATGAGCTTTGTTGTCACGCCGCCCATTGTCTCAATACCGAGTGAAAGTGGCGTCACGTCGAGAAGCAATACATCCTTGACGTCACCAGCAAGCACGCCACCCTGAATCGCCGCACCAATCGCCACGACTTCATCTGGGTTCACGCCCTTAAGTGGGTCTTTGCCAAAGATTGCTTTTACTTTTTCGACAACTGCAGGCATACGCGTCATACCACCAACAAGGACAACTTCGTCGATATCTTTCGCCGTAAGACCAGCGTCTTTGAGTGCTTTTTCGACAGGACCAGCCACGCCATCGATAAGATCTTTGACGAGATCTTCAAGCTTGCTCCGCGTTAGCTTATACTCAAAGTGTTTTGGACCATCGGCATCAGCGGTGATGAACGGAAGATTCACTTCGTATTCATTTGTGCTCGAGAGTTCTTTCTTAGCTTTTTCAGCTTCGTCCTTAAGACGCTGCATCGCTGCTTTGTCGCTCTTGAGGTCAACACCTTCTTCGTTTTTGAATACATCAAGGAAGTGATTCACGATGTGTGTCACCATTTGTTGAACGAACTTCAAAGACGCCGTCACCAAGTTCAAGAACAGACACATCGAATGTACCGCCACCAAGGTCAAATACAGCAATCTTCTCGTCTTTCTTGCTCTCCAGACCGTACGCAAGCGCTGCGGCAGTTGGCTCGTTGATGATTCGCTTAACTTCAAGTCCAGCAATCTTACCAGCATCTTTTGTTGCCTGGCGCTGTGAGTCATCGAAGTACGCAGGAACGGTAATAACCGCTTCGGTGACTTTTTCGCCGAGGAAAGCTTCAGCATCGGCTTTGATTTTAGAAAGAATCATTGCTGACACTTCTTCTGGTGTATATTCTTTATCACCCATCTTTACAGCAACGCCATCGCCCTTTTTGACGATTTCGTATGGCATAATATCATGGTCTTTTTGCACTTCGTCGTCACCAAATTTACGACCGATTAAGCGCTTTACACCATAGATGGTGTCTTTTGCATTCGTAACGCGTTGACGCTGTGCAACCTGACCAACAAGGCGATCACCTTTTTTGTTGATCGCAACAACACTTGGTGTCGTACGATTGCCTTCGGCGTTTGCAATCACTTCTGGCTTGCCCGCTACCATATACGCAAATGCGCTGTTTGTCGTACCGAGGTCAATTCCGATAATTTTACCCATCGTTTATTCTCCTATTCATTTACATCATATATCAAATTGTATGTACTTATATTAGCACTCTTGTGTGTAGTTTGCCAATATATTCATTGTAAAAAATTAGCACTCTCATGTCAAGAGTGCTAATTTATGTGATATGCAGCAGCTTATGTGTCGTCACGCATGTCTTTGATCGGATTGCGGCGTATAGCGAGCGCCAGAGGCAGCAAGGCACTTACTATAGCCGTGGCAATGATAATGCCTGCAATAGCGAGGAGCTCACCCACGTTCACCCCGACAACATGAAATACACTGGTTGATTCGGGAGCGCTCATCAATAAACGAGCTGTCAATGTTGCGTCAGGTGAAATGAAATACTCAGCGATCCCAGCAATAAGCACAGCGAGAAGCGCGGCGAACACGATAACTCTTAACCCTATAAGAATCGAATACAGGAAGTAAACGCTCGTTATATCAATACGTTTTGCACCGATAGCACGAAAAACAGCTGTTTCGCGACGACTATCAGCAATTGCCCTACTTACCGTACCGGTCATAATCACAACTGCGATAAAAATACTGACTAACATCGCATAAAAAATATACTGAGAAATAATCTCTTTGAGCTGCGCAAAGGTAATGCTTCCTCCACCAAATGGCATCACGATCAACCCGCCATTACAGCCAAACATACATGAATATTTTTTTGTCAAAGCAAGCGCGTCTTTAAAGCTTGAAAACTCAGCGAACACCGTGCTATTACCGGCAAAGAGTGCCTGATCCTGATTCTCATCTACAAAGAGACTCTCAATTTTCTTGTCCCCAGGAAGCGTGTCATACATCCCCTTTGGAATCACCCAAGAGCCACCAAGATTGGAAGAAAATACAGAACCGACAATACCCCCTAATGTTCCGAAGCTACTCGCTGAATTCGCATCGTAGCCAACCGTCAAACCGACGACTTGGAATGTCACCTTTGCCTGTTTGACAGGTTTCTTGTTCTCATACTTCTGTTCAAACACGAGCATGTTTGCATCATTTTTCTTTTCCTGAGCCGTCCGTGTATCACTTTTTACGATAGGTTCACTACAGGCTGTCGCATCAGGTAGGTCGACAATTCGCTTTGGTAAAACATAGCCCTCTTTGCCTTTATTGTTGCTTATGTCTTGTTTTTGCAGTGTCGCATCTTGGAGTAATCCGTTTGAGCTATCGTTTCTATAGCATGATTCAACGACGAGCGACGAGGCTTTTTCTGTCTTCGCATTTGTACCGAGTGCCTTGTAGCCGAGTGCTTTTTCAGCCTGAGTATAACTAATGATGACGGGAACGGCGCCAGATTCTTTTTTCCATGTATAGCCATCGATTAAGAATGGTTCTACAATTTCTTGATCCATAACAGTCACACCACCCGACAACGGATCGTAATCAGGTGAGGACATATCGAACGTGGACTGATTTGGCTTTGTCGAAAACGTCTCTTTACCATCTTTCATGGTTCGCCACGACCCGCTCGACACTCCGAGCGTTTTTGAACTGTAATACGCCTGAGGATTAAATGGATCAATAGCCGCCTTTACTTCAGCGACGGTGTCTCGCTTTTGTACATGCTTTTCTGCATATTCCTTGTAGGCTTGCTGTGCAGCGAGTGACCCTACACTTAAAATCTCTCTGCCATCCTGTTTTTCAGTCGGTGGCATTTCTGCCTTTTCATCATACTCAATTTGTAGCTGCTTGGCCCCCAGTTTTTTCTGCGCTATAAGTTCTTTGTGAATTACTTTCGCTCTTGCAATAATTTCTGGATTCTCGTATTGGCTATATATATCCGTCTGATTGGTATCGAATTGATTCGCCTGGACGATATATCGTGAACCGAACCCAATCTTAGAGAACTCTTCAATACTTGCCGCAAGTCCCGCAAGTATGAGTGACATCGAGATAAGTATTGCAAATAGAATACCCGATATCCCAACCGTCAAGCCAGTTCGTATCTTTCGAGTTTTCAACTTTGTTTTTGCAAGCGCAAATGTATCCTTTATACCAATCATGACACCACCTCACCATCTTTCAATCGAATTTCTCTATCTACTTGAGCCGCAATCTCTTTATCGTGTGTCACCATGATGATAGTCGTGCCAAATCGCTGACGAATTTTTTCAAAAAGTTCGATAATTGCCTTACTATTAACGCTATCGAGATTACCGGTTGGCTCATCGGCAAGGAGAATTTTAGGTTGATTCAATAATGCACGAGCAATCGCTGCTCGCTGCATCTGTCCACCAGACAACTCTTTCGGAAGATGATCAGCTCGCTCTGCAAGATCAACTGCATCAAGCAGCTCCTTTACGCGTTCATGCCGGCCGTCAGGGCGACTGCGAGCAAACATTCCTGGCACTTCAACGTTTTTAGCGACACTCAGAAATGGCTGCAGATAAAAGAACTGAAACACAAACCCGACCGTCTTGTTTCGAAATTCAGCCAAATGTCTATCTTTAAGCGACCCTATTTCAACACCGTCAATTGTGATAGATCCCGACGATGCTTTATCGAGTCCTCCAATTAACTGTAGTAATGTACTCTTACCGCTACCGCTCGGGCCTGTTAGCGCGACAAACTCGCCTTGCCTGACTGAAATACTCACTCCATTAAGTGCATGAACCTGCTGCTTGCCAACTTTGTACTGCTTCTTTAACGATTCGGTCGATACGATCACATCACCAAGGACAGGCTGATCTTTTACCTGTACAGGCTTAGACTTCACCTGCTTACCATGCGTATAGAGCGCAGCTATCGCTTCATGGAAGTCACCATCGAAAGCATCGAGAAATTGTTGTATCGCTTGTTCGTCAGACTCTGTTAACGCGTGTTTTTGCTGTTCGCCCATTTACCCACCATTTTATATGTCATTATTCTATCACAAAGTATTTGCGAATTATATTATGCGGTCGTTTTGCGTTTGAATAGCCACGCAGCTACCGGAATACTGATCGCCATAATACCAACAGACCATGCTACTGCGAGCCAACCGTGGTTGCCAATTGGCGTACCGATAAGGAGCGCGCGGACTGCTTCAATGATCTGTGTAATAGGTTGATTCTCGGCAAATGCCTTCAAGACAGGTGTCATCGTCTCCGTTGGAACAAAAGCACTACTGGCAAAGGTAAGTGGAAATACAAGAACGAATGTAAGCCATTGAACCCCTTCAACACTTTTCGCTAATACCCCTATGATTGCAGCAAGCCATGAAAATGCGAGTGTAAACAAAATAATTATTCCTGCAATCATAAGCCATTCAATGAAATTTGCATTCGGCCGAAACCCAACGAAGAGACCAGCAACAAGCATGACAATCGTCGATATACCGTTACGAAACAGGTCTGAAATCACGTGACCGTTCAATACTGCAAGGTTTGACATCGGCAGACTACGGAATCGATCAACGATTCCACGCTTAAGATCAGTTGCAACTGCCGTGGCTGTCGTTGTCGATCCAAATGACACCGTCTGAACGATAATACCCGCCATCAAAAAGTCGATATAGCTCACCCCCTTAGGAAGCGCCATCCCCACTGCACCACCAAATACCGCCGTAAAAAGAACCAAAAACATAATTGGCTGGAAGAAGGTTCCGAGTAACTGATCGGTGTTACGAATTATATGCGTACTACTTCGTCGAATCATGATCAATGAGTCATTGAACGACTGGAGCAATGCTGGTTTCTTATCAAATTCTAGTTCTACCGCCATCTTATTTTGTCTCCGTCTCTTTCGTTTGTTTTCCGGTTAGCGCCAAGAAAACGTCGTCGAGTGTTGGCTTATGGACAGCCATCGCTTCAAACTTTAAGCTTTCTTTCTGCAGCGTATCGAGTGTTTTTCGAACATCAGCGTTCGTGTCTTTGAGTACTACGCTCACCGTCTTTTCCTCATCGTTACTTTCCTGGACCGTCTTACCCAAAACATTCACTGCCTGCTTATACGATTTCGTGGTCGCGAATGTTAGCTCAAGCCGGTCTTTTCCAACTTTTGACTTTAGGTCCTTTGCCGTACCTTCAGCAATCACTTTTCCGCCATCAATAACAACGATTTTATCAGCGAGCTGATCAGCCTCTTCGAGATATTGTGTCGTCAAGAGAATTGTCGCGCCATTCGCTTTGAGCCGTTCAATAATCTCCCACATGCTAATTCGAGAGCGGGGATCGAGTCCAGTAGTCGGCTCATCGAGAAAGATGACCGGTGGTGTTGCGATTAAACTCACGGCAAGATCAAGGCGGCGACGCATTCCACCCGAGTACGTCTTCGCCGGGCGTTCAGCAGCATCAACAAGATCAAATTCTTCAAGTAATTCTTGTGCGCGTGCTTTTGCACTTGCACTCGTTAGTCGGTATAATCGCCCCATCATCACGAGGTTTTCACGTCCCGTCAGCAATTCATCGACAGCCGCCGACTGGCCTGTCAGCCCAATGACACTTCGAACTTTGTCCGCTTCGGTTTTCACATCAAAGCCTTCAACGGTTACCTTACCAGTGTCATAGCCGAGTAGCGTACTGAGGATTCGAACCGTTGTTGTTTTACCTGCACCATTCGGACCGAGTAATGCAAGCATCGTGCCACGCTCAACTGTAAGGTCGATACCTTTTAATACATTATTCTTACCATATGACTTTTTCAGACCTTTTGCCTGAATAACAATTGAGCTGCTTTTGACCATGTTCACCTCACTTTGGTTGACGTCTTTGTACACAGTTTACCAGTATTGTGACAATGTCGGAAGTAAGAATGAGGAATAACTGAAAAGATTTATTTATAAGGAGTAGAATGATAAAAAAGATCAGTCTATCTATTGTCGAGTAACTTTCACCATCGCGTGACGTATAGGAAGTCCACTGAGAGTGTATCCAGCCTGAAGCTCTTCGGCAATCACTTCTTTGCCGCCCTCAGCATCCTCGTCAAACTGAATTGCTTCATGAAGATCGGGATTAAATTCACTTCCTACAGTTGCATCAATTCGCTGAAGATGCAGAGCATCAAGTGACTTCTCAAGATTTTTGACAAGACCCGTCACACCTTGAACCCATTTATGGTCTTTGATGTCTTCTGGCGTATAGGCAACTGCCCGCTCAATATTATCAATTACCGGTAGTAGCTTCAAAATTGCGCTAGATTGACCCGCACTTCGTGCAGCGGCCTTTTCATTTTCGACACGCTTACGATAATTTTCGAAATCAGCGCGAGTTCGCTGTAAATCCGCCGTAAGATCAGCAACTTGCTGCTCGAGTTCGTCTTGTTTTTTACTTTTTGCCATAATAATGCCTTCCTCTGTTTAACTTACCACCGAGCCAGTAATAATCGATAATTATAATCGTAGCCGTACCCAAGACGGCGAGCATTGGCGCCCACCATGGAAGATTTAGCGTACTATAAAGTTGACCCGCTCCCATAATAAGTCGGCTCCCGCCCGCAATAATCAGAAATATAATTACATATCGTATAATGTCGGCTTTTTTCATAACACCTCTTCGAGCATCGCTCCTGCGTGACGCACAAGCCGCATAACTTTTCCGTAACTTTGTCGCGTTGGTCCAAGCACCCCTATGTAGCTACGATCGCTATACTGTGAACGAAACCTACTGATAATAAGTGTCGCGCCACTCGTTTTACCGATTGGATTTTCTGCGCCGATAAATACATTGAGCGGCTCGTTTGGTGCAGCCTCACGGAGCCATGGCTCAAGATTGTCAAGAAGTCGTGCCACAGCCTGAGTGTGATTGCCTTGCATAAATTCTGGCTGAGAAAAGAGATTGCCGATGCCATTTATATATAGTTGGTCACCGATAGTCGCAAGTCCAAGGTTCTGCGTCAGATCGACTAAACTATCAACCGCGCTCCGAATTGCCCTATCCGCTCGGTCACCGTGCGTATTAACACGCGCCTGAATCGCTCTCGCACTGCGATCCGGAAGTGGTGGCGTATGGGAATCTGCCTCCGTAAGTGAGTTGACATAGAAGCGATACCCTTGATCGGTTGGGATTCGTCCCGCACTCGTATGTGGCTGCTGAATCATACCCATCTCTTCGAGACGAGCCATCTCACTTCGAATAGTCGCGCTTGAGACGCCAAATAGCTTTGCCAGGGTAATACTACCAACTGGCGCCGCTATTTCTGCGTACTGCTCGATGACTGCAGCGAGGATTTGCATTTGGCGATCTGTCATACGCTCAGTATAGCAATTATTTGGCACTCTTTCAATACGAGTGCCAGAGGTTTGATAATTAAAGACATAAGGAATATACTAAAGATATGGGATTTTTAAGTGATTTAGGCGGATTTATCAGCCAAGTTCAACAAGTGAGTGATGCAGCAGATACTGTTAAACAGGATCTTATCTCCGGTGTCAAAGATGTCGTTATGAATGTTGAAACGCAAGGCAAAGAGGTTGCTACGGAACTCCAGGCAAGCTCTGATTCACTTACGCAAACAGCGAAAAGTGCCTCTGACGATATCCGCAATCAACTCTAGAAACTAAGGGTCAGAACGCTTACTCTTATCTGATAACACTAATCGCACAATCATAGCAATCAAAAAAGCGATAGCTATTGCTGCGAAGTAATACTTCATTAGCTCGTTTTCGTGCCGCCGTATGCAGAGCTTCCGTAGCCTTGAGGGGCCGCGGCTGATCCAACGCGGGTCTGTGTCGAAGATGGATTAATAGCTCTAATAAGTGATCCGATACCTGTTGCAGCCACAACACCAACACCGACTACTTTCAAAAAATCTTTTCGATCCATTTTTTTGTTGAGGAGTGTGTTCAATTCCTGTTTAATCGCCATATGTGTCCTTTTTGTTTTAGCATTCGTATAGGTATATCATAGCATATAAATGCTTATGTCAATATACTTTTATGCGACTGAAATGCCGTCAAGAGACCGAACGCGAGGCTGAGCTATTTGCGCCTTCTTTTGCGTAGGAAGCCTTTGGATATCATTCATAGTTCGGCGCACCGTCCTCTCGGGAACCGCGAGAGATTGACGTACAACTGGTTTCTTTGAGAACCCGTCGATACTCTTGCGAATAACTGGCTGCTGCTTCGCGACAGTTGAGGGTACAGGTACTGCATGTACCGCACGCTGCAAGTGTTGTTGCACCGAAGGCTGGATGACAGACTGCGGCTGAGACGCAATAGGGTGCGGTATAACCGTAGGGCGTTGAGGCTGCTTATTCTGCTTCGTAACCGCTCTATGATGAGTACGATTTCTTATTTTTCGTCGTACAAATACAGCTACCGCTCCTAGTTGATAAATCAAGATAATAGGACCAGCGACGATTAGTTGGTTAATGATATCTGGCGTTGGTGTAATTACTGCAGCGGCAACAACGGAGCCGGCAATGACGAATCGTTGCGATGTCAGTAAAGCACCTGGAGGGAATGGTCGTACATGGTCAAAAATATAGAGTAATAAAGGAAGTTGGAATAGCGCGGCAAGCCCGAGCATATACGCAACAATAAATCCAAGGTATGATTCAGCGGTCAGGTTAGGTATTACCGCATCTCC
>JACQGD010000017.1 GCA_016199685.1 Candidatus Saccharimonadota bacterium | reverse complement strand
CGCCCGAAAGCCATTCTCGCTACACCGCGTAGCTCGATGAATGTGCTTTCGGGTGACTTTTCTTATAGACTGTAATAATTCTTACATCGCTTTAGCAATAGTGTGTGGTATTATTTGACAACTACAATAAATAAAGGAGCAGTAATGAATATAATTGGATGGATAATTCTCGGTGGTATTGCAGGCTGGATCGCTTCTAAGATTGCAGGAACCGATAAGCAACAAGGCATATTCCTCAACATTATCGTCGGTATTATCGGCGCTGGCGTTGGTGGATTTATCATGAGTGCTATCGGTGGTAAAGGTGTAGATGAGTTCAATCTCTACAGCCTTCTCGTCGCGGTTTTTGGTGCAGTAATCGCCCTCTTTATCGTCAAAGCGGTAACAGGCAAAAAAGCTTAACCTCGTTTTTACTAAAAAGAGACCGAATACACCGGTCTCTTTTTATTTTTGACTACTTTCGTCTTGATACAACAATGTAGCCGACAACAACTGTCGAAATAATCGCTACAATTCCAAGGAGCGTGCTTGCAAGCAGAACAAGTCCACCTTCAAAAATGTCAGATTGACCATACAACGTAAGAAGCACGGCTATCAATCCAATCGCTAGCAATACAATAACTGTATGCGCCAGAGCCAACTCTCGTTGGAGTATTTTTTCGTTCTTATGCGAAAATCGTTTGAAAAAAGGCTTCATCAGTATTCTCCTTATTATTCGTTGCTTAGCCATTAAGTGATTCAATAGAGACCCGTCGCTGCTCGGTCGTATCACGATCACGAACTGTGACAGAGTTGTCCTCGAGCGACTCAAAGTCAATCACAACACAGTGTGGCGTTCCGATTTCATCCTGGCGGCGATAGCGCTTACCAATATTACCGTTGTCGTCCCACATGACGTTGCCGTGTTTTTTCTTCAATATCATGTACACTTCGCGGGCTTTTGCAACAAGCTCAGGCTTGTTCTTAAGGAGTGGTGATACACAGTATTTAACCGGAGCAAGATGCTCAGGAAATGCGAGGTAAATTCGCTTTTCACCATTTACTTCATCTTCACGATACGCTGCAGAAAGCACTGCCATGATTGCGCGCTCGACACCAAATGATGGTTCAATGACATGCGGGATAAATCGCTCGTTAGTACCTTTGACTGTATATTCCATGCTCTTACCTGCATTTTCGTGAATATTCTTAAGGTCAAAATCGGTCCGATATGCGAGTCCGAGTAGCTCTTCGCGGCCAATAGGAAAGTCATATTCAATGTCGATCGTTCGCTTACTGTAATGTGCCCTATCATTTTCCGGAACTTCAAGCTCATGAATTTTATCGGCAGGCAAGCCAAGTGCTTCGAGATAGGCATGAATATCTTTGAGAAGTGCACTGAATGATTCTTCCCAGTTAGCTGGATTTACAAAGTACTCGATTTCCATCTGCTCGAACTCACGAGAACGGAAGATGAAGTCACGTGGACTAATCTCGTTACGAAATGCCTTACCCTGCTGAGCGAGACCGAACGGAAGATCGGGATAAAGCGTATCGACGACATTTTTATAGTTCGTGAAAATACCTTGCGCTGTTTCTGGGCGTAAATAACTTACGGATTTTTCATCGGCGACAGGTCCGACAGTTGTCGTAAACATCATGTTAAATGTTCGAACTTCGGAGAGCTCATTACCATTTGGACTCTTAATTTGCTTTTCTATAATTAATTCATTAAGTTCACTGTTGCTCAGTCCATCAACGGCAAATCCCGCATCCTTCACAAGGTGATCTGCACGGAATCGCTGTTTTGTTTCAAGATCTTCGACAAGTGGATCAGTAAACGTATCAACGTGACCACTCGCCTTCCATACGTTTTGGTTCATCAAAATCGCCGCATCAACACCGTGCATGTCATCACGATCATCGACGAACATCTTCCACCAAAGCTGCATGATGTTGCGCTTTAGCTGCACGCCAAGTGGGCCGTAGTCCCACGTACCCGATAGCCCACCATAGACATCAGATCCAGGGTAGATAAATCCACGGCGTTTTGCGAGGCTAACGATATTTTCCATTTGTACATTCTTCTCTGTTTTATCACTCATAATTATTCATTATTATATCATATTGAGTTTTGATATTACTTATGGTATTATGCAGCCAATGCCAATACCTCCATCAACCTGAAGGGACCCCTTCCATGGCACGTACCATACCCAGCACCAACGACATCACCAAACTTCGGATCTTACTCGAAAATAATCGAGACGAAGAAGCAATGGCAGTAGCGACCAACCTCGCACTCTACACATTCAGCGGATACCCGATCGATCCCGGCAATGCGATGACCTATCTGTATATCGCAGCTGCGTTCACGCGTAGCGGTCGCCCCAAAGAGAAGCCATTCGCTGCAATGAAACTGAGCGCCGCCACCCCAGAGCGACGTGCAATCCTTGTGCAGAAGTACGACCAGTTCATGCATGGTAGTGAGCACAAGGTTCATCCGTTTGCACACTGCATCTCTGAGGCTACTCGGTCATTCCGTCGATTGTTCAAGTGATGCTCAGATGCTCAAAAATAGCCCCACCCCACTCCCAGAGTTGATGCTACCTCGCATCCTCAGGATGTGAGGTGGTTTTCAATTTAAAGCGCCGCGTGTTGACGAGAAACATACAGGCACTCTGCAAGATAGTCTCCCATACCGCCAACCTGTAGCAGTACAGAAAGCGGTTTTGCCGCAACAAGTCGAAGGATTTTTATATGCTCCGAATTAATCTCGCCATTCACCGCTTCAACCAAGCCTTTTTCGTTACTATCATATCTGTACATCTTGTCCGAAAGCAGCTTATCTCCGTTGAAATCTCGTTGTGTATTAAGCTCATCACCAAGCATCGCACTCATACGAATGTAAAACCACGTCTGGATCAGTTGCATAGATACCGTCTTCACATCAAGTGCCATCAAAATCTCCGTCATAATCTCATACCACTCTGGCTCATCGAGTGATTCACTCGCTCTCCCAATTTGGGCAAGTACTTCATAGGCAAACTGCATCCTGTCATAATCTTCTAGAATGTGTCTGTAAAACTGCACAAGACGGGCGGAAGTCAGTATCCCAAGTT
>JACQGD010000016.1 GCA_016199685.1 Candidatus Saccharimonadota bacterium | reverse complement strand
ATAGTTATGCGGCGGCATCGAGCTCGTCGAGTAGCGGTTCTAGCGGTGGCGGTTCATCTGGCGGTGGCGGTGGCGGTGGAGGCGGCGGAGGTTGGTAGCATGTAGCTACCAATTTTTTTATGTATAATTAAGTATTTGACTTTTTATAGTACCTTGTATAACATAGAACTATGATAAAAAATAGTAATGATATAAGGAGCAAGTATGGACGAGAGTGAAGTGTATGCTGAACAGCTCGCGACGCAGCTACGTAAGGGCTTCCTGGCATACTGCGTACTAAAAGTGTGTTCACACGAGCCAAAGTATACGAGTGATATTATTCGAGCGTTGAGTCAGGCTGAGCTCGTTGTGGTTGAGGGAACAATCTATCCGCTGCTGAGCCGTTTACAAAAAGATGGATTGCTTGAGCATGAATGGCAAGAATCAGAGCAGGGGCCACCGAGAAAATACTATAAAATAACAGAATTTGGTGGCAGCGTCGAACAGCATGTGAGTAAAAAAATAACTGCATTAAATGCAACACTGAAGAAATTATAAGGAAGGTATTATGAAAGAAACGACACGAATTCATATTGCAAAGACGTCATACGACATAGAAATCGCAGCCAAAAAAGAATTAGAAAAATATATCGGTGTCCTCGAAGCCTACGCAGAAGATAGTGAGCTACTCAATGACATTGAGATTCGAATTACCGAACTACTCGGGGAAAGAAATGTCGAGCCAAATGGAGTGATCACAAGCGATGATGTTAAGGCGGTTCGTACACAACTTGGTGAGCCGGAGGAGTTTATGGATAACGGAGATATTGCAATCGGTACCGATACAAAACTCTCAAGTAATCCAACGCGTAAATTATACCGAAATGTTGATGGGGCGATATTTGGCGGCGTACTCAGTGGAATCGCGCATTTCTTTGGCATCAATCCGTTATGGACGCGGCTCATCTTTATCGTGTTGCTGCTTTTGACGGCGTTTATGCCGATGGCACTGATCTACGTCATTTTGTGGGTTGTTGTGCCACCAGCGCGAACTGCTGCGGAAAAATTACAAATGTCGGGCAAGCCAGTTACCTTGGCGCAGATTCGTGAACTAAATGAGAGCGAAGCGAGTATCCAAGAGTCTGGTCAGGCAAATACAGCACAAAAAGTAATTCTGTCGATTCTTGGAGTCTGTAGCGCAATTGCTTCAATCGGAACATTACTTTTTACAGCATTCGCGGGTATTATGCTGGGATTTCACGGACGATCTATCTTCCCACAGGCAGATGTGCCGATTGATTACGGTCCTGAATGGCCCTATTATGTTGCCTATGGTTTGGCGGTAGCTAGTGGCGTGCTCCTAGCCGCGCTCTTTGGAGTTGTCGCCTACGCCTTGATGGCGCGCAAATTTACGAAACAGTTGGTTATTACGACAATCGTTATTATCGCGGCAGGGCTGACCTCATTTGCTGTTGCAGCGGGAATCGTGAGCTACCGTGAGCGATATATGAGCGCAGAAGTTGATCGAGTCATGCAGACGAAAACAGTTGTGTTACCAGAATCGTTCAAGAGTGTTTCATCACTAAAAACAACATTTAACTCCGCGGATGTACACTACGTTGTCGATGCAAATCCACGCATCGTTGTGAAGGCCGTAAAGAACACTGTGTCGCCTAAAATGGAGATTAACGGTACACAAGCGACGCTCTCATTTACGGGAAAAGATTACGGTAACTTTTCAAAGGCGTACACGCGAATCACTGTTTATGGTCCTCGATTGGCGACAATTGTAGCGGACAGGACACAGTTTAATTATAAGGGTGGGAGTGATACGCTCACGCTCGATGCGACAAATGGCGCCGCGGTAACGGTCGAAGACGGCGAATATCTATCGGTGCTCGCACGGACAGCTGGCTCATCGTCGATTATGGCAAATGATGCAAGTGTGGAGCGAGCGACGATCATCGCAAAAGGTGCAGCTCAGTACTCATTCGGCGTTGTAAAAACGCTTGACGTAACGGCACCAGAAGTGTGCGCTGCACAAGAAAATGGACTTCAGAGCTGGGGAACATTTGTTGTAGTTGCATCTAATGTCATGACCTATAACGGAGCACAGCGCACTGCAGTGAAAGGAACGCAAATCGACCAGCCATGTGCCCAAGTAAAGATTGGGCAAGAACCTGATTACGGTGTCGGTCAATACAACGGATAAATGATACAATAAGATAAAGACAAGGGGGAGCATGATCGAAGTTAAGCATCTGACAAAGACGTACGGCAAGAAGAATAATATATTTACTGCACTTGACGATGTTACATTTACGATTCCCGATGGCGCAAGTGTTGCGATCATCGGGAAGTCGGGGAGTGGGAAATCAACACTAATGCATGCGATGAGTGGACTGGACCGCCCACAGCAAGGCGAGGTGATTGTCGACGGTGAGGATATTTTGAAACTCAAGAAAAAGGCAGTTGACCACTTCCGCGCAACGCAGATGAGCTTTATTTTTCAGTCATTCTTTGTACAGGCAAATGAAAGTTGCTTCGATAATGTTGGACTTCCGCTCGAGATAGCAAGTGTTGCTTCGAAAGAACGACGTCAGCGAATCATTGAAGCGCTTGAAGCTGTAGAACTTGGTGACAAGATAAAGTCAAAAGCGAAGAACCTCTCGGGTGGACAAAAACAGCGCCTTGCAATTGCGCGCGCAATCGTCAATAAGCCGAAAATTCTTTTTGCTGATGAACCAACTGGTAATCTCGACAGTACGACAGGTGACACTATCGAAGATCTCCTCTTTAGCTACACGAAAAAGAACAAAACGACGCTCATCATCGTGACTCATGATCCCGATCTCGCGTCAAAATGTGACATAGAGATTCGTATCAAGGATGGTAAGATTGAAGCAATTAATGAGCACAAAAAAGCGCCGACAAAGCACGCGACACTAGGGAGGATTCAATAATGAAAATGCGAGATATCGTTCGACGAGCTGGTCGAAGTCTGAAGCAGGCCAAGGCACGAACATTGCTCACCAGTCTTGCGATCGCGGTTGGTGCATTTGCACTGACACTGACGATCGCAGCCGGGCAGGGTGCTCGTCAGTACGCCGACAAACTCATTGGGTCAAATGTTAATCCACAAGCGTTATTTATCGTAAAAGATGAAACAATCTTTAGCCCAACAGCAACGAATGCTGGATTACGGGAATATAACGCGGACGACACAGTTCTGAGCGATGGGAGTGCAATAAAGCAGTTGACGCAAAAAGATATCGACGCGTTGTCAAAGCGTAAGGATCTCGAGAATATAGAGCCTGCGTATAATTTGACGATGAACTACTTGACTGTCGAGGGAAGCGATAAGAAGTATACATCGTCGCTCGGTGCCTATGGTGCTACGATTTTGTCTGATACTGCAGCTGGTACGCTTCCGGCTCTCGGAACGCAGATTAAGGATGATGAAGTAGTGATGCCAGAAGATTTTGCATCGACACTCGGCAAGAAGCCTTCAGAGTTAATCGGTAAAAAGTTAACACTGACTGTCGCAAAAGCTGCAGCGCCACCAACAGAAGATGAGATTGCGCAAATTGTGGCGACGGAAGGTACGGCTGGGCTTGCGAAGCTTGCAAAGGGTGAGACGAAAGAGGTTGTTCTAACAATTAAAGCGATCAAGAAAAAATCAGCAACCGCTTTGACGGCGAGTACATCTCTTGAGGTTTCAAATAATCAAGCTCGACAGATTGCAGAGTATACTACTCAGGGTACAAATGAGTATCAAAAGTACTTTGCGGTTTCGGCACTGGCAAAAGACAGTAAGCCAGATGATGTCAAAGCTGCACTTAAAAATGATGGCTACACGGCGCAAACAGCAAAAGACCTCCAGGGAGTGATCTTTGCAGTGGTGAATACCATACAGGGTATTGTTGTCGGCTTCGCGATTGTTGCGCTGATTGCGAGTGTGTTCGGTATTATCAACACACAGTATATAAGTGTGCTTGAGCGAACGCAGCAAATCGGGCTTATGAAAGCGCTTGGCATGCGTGGACGTGATGTTGCTCGATTGTTTAGATACGAGGCTGCGTGGATCGGATTCCTAGGTGGTATTATCGGTGCCGGTGGGGCGACAATTCTCGGAACGTCATTAAACCCATGGATTACGAAAACATTTAGCCTTGGTGATGGAAATACAATTCTCATCTTCGAGCCATTGCCGATTGTTGCGTTGATCATTAGTCTTATGATCATCGCGGTCATCGCGGGCTATTTGCCAGCGCGAAAAGCGGCGAAGCTCGATCCAATTGAGGCATTGAGGACCGAGTAGGGATTCATTCAAAAAAACCGCCCCTGCAAAGAGGCGGTTTTTTTGATACAATACATAGTATGTTAGATATCCGATATATGAGAGACAACGCCGAGAAAGTTCAACAAGATGCCATTAAAAAAGGCTATAAGAATGTTTCGGTGTCGGATGTTTTGAAACTTGACGACGAACGTCGTACGTTGCAGCAGCAAGTTGATGAGCTGCGCCAAAAGCGCAATGAAAACGCTGCGAAGATGAAGGGTGGAAGGCCAGAGCAGTCACTTATCGATGAGGGAAAGCAGATAAAGATTGAACTTGCTGAGCGCGAGACATATATGGCAACGGCGGATGCTGAATTTACAAAAGCGATGTGGGGAATTCCAAATACGCTTGGAGAAGATGTGCCGGTTGGCGGAGAAGAGGATAGTGTTGAAATAAAGAAGTGGGGCGACCAGCCGACGGGGGCTGTTGATCATTTGGATTATGCAACAAAACGCGACTGGCTTGATTTTGAACGTGGTGCAAAGGTAGCCGGTGCGAAGTTTTATTACTTAAAGGGTGATTTAGCGCTTCTCGAAAACGCTATTACGCAGTACGCGCTCGACCTTGTTGTCAAAAAAGGCTTTACATTTATGACCGTACCAAACATGGTAAATAGCCGAGTAGCAACGGGAACTGGCTTTGCGCCGCGTAGCGACAGTCAAAGTGATGAATACTTTATTGAGGGCGAAGACCTCTCCCTTATCGCAACGGCCGAGATGCCACTAACGGGCTATCATGCTGATGAAATTATTGATGAGGAAAAACTTCCTTTATTCTATGTAGGGTTAAGTCCTAGCTATCGAAAAGAAGCCGGCACGTATGGTAAACATACACGTGGCCTCTTCCGTGTCCACCAGTTTAATAAACTTGAGATGTATGCGTTTACGACACCAGGGCAAAGTAAAGAAGTGCATGAAAAAATTCTCGCAATCGAAGAGGAGATCTGGCAGTCAATCGGTGTGCCGTACCATGTGATTAACATCGCAAGTGGCGACTTGGGTGCTCCGGCAGCTAAGAAATACGATATCGAATATTGGTCTCCTGTTGACGAGATGTACCGTGAACTTACGAGTTGCTCGAATTGTACTGATTTCCAGGCGCGTAACCTGAATATTCGTGTCCGCCGCAAAGACGGCACTGTAGAGATGCTTCATACGCTCAATGGTACTGCGGTGTCGCTCGCGCGCTCACTTGTCGCAGTGATTGAGCATAATCAAAACGAAGACGGCTCACTGGCTGTTCCAGAGGTCCTTCGTCCATATCTTAGTGGTCGTGAGACACTTTAGTAGCACTACCTAAATCTTTAGCGTGCTAAAAACTTGGGTAGTGCCCTGACCACCACCAGAAGTGAATCTGGTGGTGGTCAGGGTGCACTTCACCGAGTGCTCAGAGTACCGAAGAACATGGAACCGTGGAACAGAATGTAAGTTCTGTCGCCCTTCTTGTCCCACGCTGTAATGCTGTCAGACGAGCTGACGGAATATCGAACGTAGCGAAAGAACTCATGTGTTCCAGAGCGCCATCCACCGGTTCCGATGGTCAGCGCAATAGGATCACTGCTGTGCGTACGCTCATCGAACGATTGAAGGTCTCCGTCATGCTCAGAGATGACATGTTCATGTCCTTCGCAGTATGATGAAGCTTCTTCGTCCTGTTCCTCTGCCCACTGGATGAAGCTATCGCTCCAGACCCCTCTCATCGTGTACGCCTGTGACTGCTGCCAGTTGAAGCAGATATCGAACAAATTTAAATAAAAATGTCAATTATGGCGAAAACATAAGAAGTATACCTCGAATGCTGTTCGGTGCTATACTAGGAGTACAACCACATAGGATATTTAATCCAAGGAGGTAGCAAATGATCAATGCAATCAACATTACCGGAGTCAAATATGACTTGGACGAAGCAACCAAACGGTATGTGATAAAAAAGATTGGAAGGCTCGACCGTTATCTCCCGCGCCACGCACGCAAAAGCGCCTACGCCGATGTAAAACTCAAGCAAGTAAATCGTGATCACGGCAATAAATATGAAGCCGAGGTTATCATTCATGTGCCAGAGAAAACACTGACGGCAAAAGATACGACAGTCAATGTTCTTGCGGCGCTCGATATCGTTGAGTCAAAACTAGCAACGCAGCTTCATAAATACAAAGAAGAGCATATACCTCATGTTGGAAACAGAGGTGTACTGAGTCGATTCAAGCGAAGCTACGCCCGCGAAGCCTCGTAAGTAGCTTTTTTGCCTTTTTAGCTCATGATACTGTTATTTTCTTTGAAATAGAGTATAATAAGTGACAGTAATTTCAGACTATTTCAGGAGTAATTCTCAAGGGTAAAGGTGTTTTCTATGGTCAGTCGACAAAAAGTATTAACGAAAGTATTTGGAGACCCTCAAAAGCGTCTTTTGAAGGGTCTCTCAAAGCGTGTTGAAGCTGTCAACGCGCTTGATGAGAAGTATAAGAAGATGAGTAAGCCGGAGCTTCGTAAGCAAACGGATGTGCTTAAAAAGCAGCTTGCTAAAAAAGGTGTCACACTCGATACTATTTTGCCAGATGCGTTTGCGCTTGTCCGAGAGGCAAGTGATCGGATTCTCGGCATGCGTCATTTTGATGTGCAGCTGATGGGCGGTATGGTACTCCATGACGGAAACGTCGGTGAACTGAAGACTGGTGAAGGTAAGACGCTTATGGCGACACTTCCAAGCTACCTCAACGCGCTCGAAGCGAAGGGTGTCCACGTTGTAACAGTAAACGATTACCTTGCACAGCGTGACGCGAGTTGGAACGGTGAATTATTTGATTTCCTCGGTCTCAGTACTGGCGTGATTATTAACGATGCCTCGTTTGTCTATGATAAAGAGTATGACAATACGGCACACGAAGATGCTCGAATGCGTAAGCTTCGTCCTGCAACTCGCAAGGAAGCATATGACGCAGACATTACCTACGGAACAAATAATGAGTTCGGATTCGATTATCTTCGCGATAACATGGTCAATGACGTCAAAGATCTTCGCCAACGTGAACTGAACTTTGCGATTGTCGACGAAGTTGACTCAATTCTTATTGATGAGGCTCGTACACCACTTATTATCAGCGCGCCTGCTGCTGAAAACCCTGATAGCTACTATCAGTTTGCGAAAGTTGCTGCAAAGCTTGTAGCCGAAGACTACATCCTCGATGAAAAACGCCGAAGTGTTGCACTAAGCGATACCGGTGTTGAAAAAGTGCAAAAAATGCTTGGTATAAAAAACTTATACACGCCTGACTATGTGCGAAGTGTCTATCACGTTGATCAAGCTTTGAAGGCACAAATGCTTTTCAAACGTGACAAAGATTATGTTGTAACGAATGATGGTGAAGTTGTGATTGTTGATGAGCATACGGGTCGCCTTATGCAAGGTCGCCGTTATAATGAAGGCCTTCACCAAGCAATTGAAGCAAAAGAGAAGGTTCCAGTACTTCAAGAAAGTATGACACTTGCAACGATCTCTTTCCAGAATTATTTCCGCCTCTACAACAAGCTTAGTGGAATGACAGGTACAGCATTTACTGAAGCTGAAGAGTTCCAGCAGATTTATAGTCTCGACGTCGTCCAAGTTCCACCGAACCGGCCGATTACACGTATCGACAAAGAAGATCTTATCTTCAAGACTGAAAAAGGCAAGTTAAAAGCTGTTGCTCAAGCGCTTAAAGAGCATAACAAAGCAGGCCGACCTGTACTTGTTGGTAGCGCTTCAATTTCAAAAAATGAGATGATTGCAAAATACCTCGATAAAGAAGGTGTTCCTTACGAAATATTGAATGCAAAGAACAATGAACGTGAAGCGGCAATCGTTGAGAAAGCCGGCCAAAAAGGTGCGATTACGCTTGCGACAAACATTGCAGGACGCGGTACCGATATCAAGCTCGGTGAAGGAGTCGTTGAACTTGGTGGACTCGTTGTCATCGGTAGCGAACGACATGAATCTCGTCGTATTGATAATCAGCTGCGTGGACGTGGCGGTCGCCAGGGTGATCCAGGCGAGACGCAATTTTACGTATCTACCGAAGATGATCTTATGCGTATTTTCCAAGGTGAGCGAATTGCAAGCTTGATGGATCGTCTCGGTGTAGACGAAGATACGCCAATTCAAAATAAGGCTGTCTCGAAGACACTTGAATCGGCGCAAAAGCGTGTCGAAGGATACAACTACGATACTCGTAAAAATGTTGTGCAGTATGACAACGTCATTAATCGCCACCGTCGAGTAGTCTATGTGATTCGTCGTAAGATTCTTGAGGGAGATGACATCAAACCTGAAGTACGACGCTTGCTCATAGAAAAAGTCCGCGAATTAACTGTCGTACCGGCAAAGAACAACAAAAACTTTGCAGAACAATTTACTGCGGTGTTCCCGCTCGATGACAAGCAAGTACTCGAAATTGGTCTTGAGAAAAAAGATAAGCTTCGTTTCGATAAAGCTGTTGCGGCAGTCGAAAAACTCTACGATGCAAAAGAAGAGGAACTTACAACTGAGGTGACTCGTCAAGTAGAACGCCAGGTTTACCTAACAGTTCTTGATACACTTTGGATGCAACACCTTGAGAACATGCAGCACCTGCGTGAGGGAATTCACTGGCGAAGTGTTGGGCAGCGTGATCCACTTGTTGAATACCGCTCCGAATCTCAAAAACTATTTGAGAGTTTGCAAGCGACCCTACGTGATGAAGTGCTCCGTGAAGTAATGCATGTTCGTCCGAGCGACGTCACTGTTGAGTTAAGTGATGACTACGAGACGCAGTTGACGCAGTTAGCTCAAGATGCAACAACTAAAGGCGTTAATGAAATTACAAGTGGCGAAGAAAATCGTGACAGTGATTTCTCAAAAGCGAAAAAAGAAGCTAAGCCGGCTGAAGTGAGTCGTGTGAAAAATGATGCTCGCAAGAAAAAGAAAAATGAGCGTCAAAACCGTAAGAAAAATCGCAAGTAGAGTGGAGCAAGGACAAGCATGAAACACACTGTAGAAGAAGTGCGATTAAAAAATGGTGCACGTGGACTTCTTATTGATGTCCCCGGCGCTACTGTGATGAGTTTTCAATTTCAGTTTCGTGCAGGTAATCGTTACGTTGAAAATAAAGATATATACGAAACAGCGCACATTATGGAGCATATGGCATTTGGTGCAAATGCAAAGTTCAAGAGTGAACATGATTTTGAGGCAGAATTTACGAAAAACGGTGCATACCATAATGCATATACGAGTTCCTTGGTGAAGATGTCTTTACGTTCAATCAACGCCTCAAGACGATTCCAAATGTGACGCTGAAGAACATCAGAGATCATCATAATCGTACACATACTTCAAACAATATGCGATTTGTTATTGCAGGTAAGCTGCACGGTCGAAAGAGTGAATTAAAGCGCCAGCTTGAAGAGTGGGAACTTCCTACCGGTGAACGATTTGAGGCACCTCAGGACGAATTTAAGTCTGGAAAGCCTACATTGATTCGTCGTAAAGAAGCGTCTAACCTTACCTTTGCATGGTCTATGATTGTTCCTAGAGAGTTAAGTGACGAAGAGTCTGATGCTATGAATTGCCTTGATCATATTTTGACAGGTACGATGCATTCGCGTATTTACGGCGCCGCTCGTAAGAAGGGTCTCGCATATGGTATGTTTAGCGACACATCTGTGGGATTCCATGACTCGTCATGGGACTTCGGTGGTCAAGTAAATCTCGACACTGCGGATGGGCTATTTGATATTATCGTTCGCGAGCTCAAGCAGGTGCTTGAAGGTAACATTACTGAGGCAGAAATTGATGCTGCAAAATCGTACGCGCTTGGTCGACACCAGATGGGTGCACAAACAGTTGCGCAGGTGAGTAATTTCTATACAAATCGATACTTTGCTGACGGCGTCGTAAAAGAATACGAAAAAGTGCCTGACTCTATCAATGGAACATCACGCGATATAATGATCCGTACAGCGCGTGAGTTTATCGGGCACAACATTTCTGTTCTTGCTGGCGTCAGTAGCGGCGAGCGAAGTGAAATTGTAGAGTTGAACGAAAAACTAGCAACACTATTTACTGAAAAGTAAGGAGCGAACGACATGAAAGTAGCAATCGCAGGGTTTGGTATAGAAGGACAGGCGAACAACGCGTACTTTCTCAGTCAAGGCCACGATATTACGATTGTTGATGAGCGTGAGCTACTGCCGACAGACCTGCCATACGGCGCTCAGGCTATGTTAGGTCCCGGAATCTTTGAACAGCTAGACGGCTTCGATATGGTTGTACGTACAGCAGGTTTGAGTCCGTTCAAGATTAAAACTGATGGCAAAGTGTGGTCGGGGACTAATGAGTTTTTTGCTAAATGTCCCGCACCAATTATTGGCGTGACAGGAAGTAAGGGAAAGGGCACGACTTGCAGCTTGATCGCATCGATTCTAAAAGCCGCAGGACATACTGTGCACTTGGTGGGAAATATCGGTGACCCAGCGATTGCAAAACTTGAAAGCATTAAGTCGAATGATATCGTTGTCTACGAATTGAGTAGCTTTCAGTTATGGGATGCAGTTCGCTCACCGCACGTAGCGGTTGTTCTAGGTATTGAGCCAGAACATCTCGATGTTCACAAAAGTTTTAGTGACTACGTGAATGCAAAAGCGAATATCGCATCGCATCAGACGCCCAAAGATATTGTCGTCTATAACGCGCTTAATCCCTATTCAATTAAAATCTCACGAGAATCAAAAGGTTCGAGAATTCCTTACCAGCATGACAAAGCTGCGCATGTCGCAGACGGCTATTTCTGGTTTGGTGAAACAAAGCTTTGTAAAACTGAAGCC
Source organism: Candidatus Saccharimonadota bacterium (assembly GCA_016199685.1). Lineage (GTDB taxonomy): Bacteria > Patescibacteriota > Saccharimonadia > Saccharimonadales > Saccharimonadaceae > JACQGD01. Next base: position 3,485 of record JACQGD010000016.1, on the reverse strand, counting down.
CTCCTGTTGCCTGGTGTACACAATCTCGACAACGCATGCGCGGCTATTACCTCAACCTGGAAGTGGGTGAAAGACGGAGAAGCAATCGGGCGAGGCCTTTCAGAATTTTCGGGCCTACCGCACCGTCTGAAGTTCGTGCGTTCTGTTAATGACGTTGCGTATTACGATGACAGTATCGCGACAACGATAGGAAGTGTTGTCGCTTCTCTTCGTACATTTGAGCAACCAAAAATCCTCATTCTTGGTGGATCAGATAAAGGTGCTGACTACAACGAACTTGCAAAAGAAATCATACAATACGACGTACCTCATGCAGTTTTGATTGGTGATGAAGCCTCGAAGATAGAGAAGGCGTTAAAAAAAGCTCATTATGAAACCGTCACGAATTTGGGGTCGGATACGACAATGGAAGCAGTGGTGCAAACTGCAGCAAGTCTTGCTAAGTCCGGAGAGGTTGTCGTTTTAAGTCCTGCCTGTGCAAGTTTTGGTATGTTCAAAAATTATGTTGATCGCGGCGATCAATTTATTGCTGCTGTGAATCATCTATAATTCCTTCTTGGAAAAGCGATTTATATCTGAGGCGATAGGAATGGAAGTGGCCGATCTGCTACAATAGAAGGAAATGCAGCCATTACTAAAACGTGTCCACACGCTGCGAGAGGAGATTGATGCAGCCTACGGCCAGCTTGCGATAGACGACAAGCGGGCTTTTTTGGCGCAGCTCGATGAGGAGTTGGCGCGCCCGGAGCTTTGGAACAATCCTACTCACGCACAGGAGGTTGGTCGGCAGCAATCAGCGACCGCTGCCATGGTTGAACCGTGGGAGACGCTTCGTATGCAAGCAGCAGACATTATCGAGCTTATGGAGCTTGGTGATGATAGTTTGCTTGCTGAGTTCGAGGGGCAAGTTAGTGCACTTGAGCATGAGTTTGCTGACCGCAAAAAGGAACTTCTTTTTAACGGCGAGTATGACGACCACAATGCAATCATACGAATCTCTGCAGGCGTCGGGGGAACCGATGCGCAGGACTTTGCCGAGATGCTTGAACGCATGTATCTACGTTGGGCTGAAAAAGCAGGTATGGCAACAGTGCAGGTTGAGCGATCGACTGGTGAAGAGGCGGGCATAAAAACAAGTGTCATCGAAGTCAGTGGCGCGTATGTATACGGGAAGCTTCGCAGTGAAAACGGTGTCCATCGTCTGGTACGTCTGAGTCCATTTAATAGCGATAATCTTCGACAGACAAGTTTCGCACTCGTCGAGATCCTTCCTCAGATTGACGCACCTGACGAAATTGTGATTGATGACAAAGATATCAAGATAGACGTCTACCGAAGTGGCGGAAAGGGTGGTCAGAGCGTCAATAAGACCGACTCGGCCGTCCGATTGACGCATTTACCGACGAACATTGTCATCGCCATCCAAAACGAGCGCTCACAGCTACAAAACAAAGAAACTGCCATGAAAATTCTCCGCTCAAAGCTTGCACAGCTCCAGATGGAACAGCATGCCGCAAGTATCACCGATCTTCAGGCGGGTGAGTCGGCAAACTGGGGTTCACAAATACGTAATTACGTACTCCATCCATATACACTCGTGAAAGATACGAGAACTAAATACGAAGAAAAAGATCCGACAAGTGTCCTCGACGGTAAGATCGATGGATTTATTACTGCCTACCTGGAAGCCTCCCTCGGTGAGTAATGTGTCTATAAATTGACAAAATAACACGAATCTATTTATACTATGGTAACTGTTGGTGGTGACGTTGTACATTTTATCTCAATTTACGAGGTTCAGAATACCTCGGGAACTCACTGTTCCAACGCATCTACAACGACCAAAGGAATGCCATGTTCGAACGATTCAACGATCGAGCGAGAGGGATTGTCGTACTCGCCAAAGAAAATGTCAAGTTGTTGCATCACGAAAATATCGAGACTGCGCATATTCTGCTCGCTGTCCTTCAGCAGGGTGAAGGTGTTGCAGCGGAGTCTCTGCAACACCTTGGTTTGTCGTACGAGAAACTCAAGCAAAAAGTGGGCGAGAGGTTCGAGCAAAAGGAGAAAGATTATACTCTGCTCACTCCTGACTCAAAGAAGGCGCTTGAGCTATCAATTTCGGAAGCATTGCGGATGGGAAGTAACTATATCGATCCGGTGCATATCTTGCTCGGCTTGATTCGACACGGCGATGATGTGCTCGCATCTATTCTTCGTGAAGAAGGTATCGATTGATGTTCGTATATCGAGATAATTCATTAAATTAAAGAGAATATGCAAGGTCTCTCAGTTTTCAAATACAAAACTTATGCTATAATGGCCGTAGTAATGATTCTGTTAGATAGGGTAACAAAAACGTACGGAAAAGACATGAAACCGGCCCTCAACCGGATTAGTTTGCATGTCGAGCCAAAAGAATTTGTGATTATCGTTGGAACGAGTGGTGCGGGGAAGTCGACGCTCCTCAAACTCCTGACTCGTGAAGAAAAACCAACCAGCGGTAAAATCGTCGTCGGTGGTATCGACTACGATACGCTCAAAGACAAGCATATTCCTTTGCTTCGTCGTAAAATCGGTGTAGTGTTCCAGGACTTCAAACTTTTGCCGCAACGGACAGTCTATGAGAATATCGCCTTTGCACTCGAAATTGCAGGTATGACCAACCGTGAAATTAAAAACACTGTTCCAAAGGTTATTGAGCTTGTCGGACTATCGGGCAAAGAGAAGAACTTTCCACATCAGCTGTCTGGCGGAGAGCGCCAGCGCGTTGCAATTGCTCGTGCCGTGGTACGCCAGCCAAAGATCCTTATCGCTGATGAGCCAACGGGAAATCTCGATCCTCGCCATAGCTGGGATATTGTTCGTCTTCTTGAGAAGATTAATAAGTACGGGACAACCGTCCTTCTCACAACGCATAACGTTGAAATCGTCAATAAACTCCAGCGCCGCGTGATCACGATCGAGCATGGAAAAGTAACAAGCGATCAGGCGCAGGGAAGTTATAGGCAGTAATATGGCAAAAAAAATGGATGCAAAAGCTTTTTCTCAACAGAAGCGTCATCGTCGACAATGGTTGACGTTTATGCGAATGATTCGTTATGGGGTCAATAATTTTAGCCGAAATGCCTGGCTTACGATTGCGGCGACTGCAGTGATGACAATTACGCTTCTTATTATTTTCGCAACGCTCGCTGCACGGCAGGTACTTGTCGATACCGTCGATGATATAAAGAAAAAAGTAGATATGTCGATCTATGTACGAACTGAAACGACGGATACTCAGGCTGCAGAGATCAAGAAACGTCTCGAGAAGCTCTCGACAGTCAAGAGTGTCGCATACGTGAGTCCTATCGCTGCGCAAAAGGCATTTGCACAAGATAACAAATCAGATATCGAAACACTCGATGCGCTTAATGAAGCAACAAATAAACTTCCAGGGACATTTAGAATTCAGATTGCAGACATTAATGATCCTTCGCAGC
>JACQGD010000033.1 GCA_016199685.1 Candidatus Saccharimonadota bacterium | reverse complement strand
CCCACAAATATCAAAACATCTTATTGCACTTCGTTGCACAATAAAAAACCCGCTAAGCCTTATGACTTGCGGGTTTATATATTTTTTGTATCTTGCTGAACTCTTTAATGGTACCGAGAAAAGGACTTGAACCTTCACGCCCGGAGGCACTAGCTCCTAAAGCTAGCGTGTCTACCATTCCACCACTCGCGCATAGTGTCCTTAGTCTATCGTATATAGAAGTACTCTTCAAGTAAGCGAATTACGCTAGCGTGTCTACACAAGATTTGCTTTTCACGCAGTACCGCTAGTAGTGCACTGGATGTCGATATGCATAGCTTGACCCGGGGAAGCAGGTCTTTAGCTTGTTGGGGAGTAGTTTGCAAATGCGCTCAGGTCGTAGCCTTTACGAAGATGGGCAACCATGGTTTTTATGTCAGTCACTTGTTTGACATCGGTATTCATAATGCCGAGCGGATCAAAGACTGCGCGTACGCCGTCATAGATAGCTTCAAGGTCGTCATCAAACTCTTTATGTGCAAATACAGCCTTGAACCGTCCTTCGCCAGATTCACCGACTAAATGACCGCCGTGACTTGCAACAAGCCGTGCGTATTCATCGGTAAATTTAAATATTTTTTGCTTGTCACCTACTTTATGTAACTGGAATGTTGGACGAACATGGTACACACTATCGAGTACTCGACCATACAGCGGCAACGTAAGATGGTATTTCGTGCCAAGGAGCTCAAGCGATGACATGAAATCTTCGAATCGAGCTTGCGGAATATAAACGCCATCGACAAGCGGCGGCGTCGCTTCTGGTGAGTCTTCAGGAATGACAACAACTGTTGTTACGTCTCGGAGCGCTAAGAGCTCTTCCGACTCAGCAGCATCTGATGCTGTTTTTACGAAGGCGTCGGTCGGTTCAAACATTTTACGCAGTTTCTTACCTTTTTTGCTGCGAAGTCGCTCGTTTGCATCATCGAACCCGACAACAATGATTACTTTCACCGTACCGGCATCGATAGCCTCGCCGTAAAATGAGTATTTCTTCCCTCGTTCTAGTGCGATGTCGTATAACTGCGCGTCGATGATTTCCATAACGGCTGGATCGAAACTCGCGACTGCTTCGAGCGAATCACGCGCATCTTCCCAACTTGCAAATGCAATTGCACTCACAGCGAGTTCGCTCAGAGGTGCTGCTTTCATGATCACTTCCGAGACAACACCAAGTGTACCCTGGCTACCAACAATAAGTGGCGCAAGATCAATCGAACCATCCTTTTGCTTGACGTTCGCAATCCCAGCATAGCCCGCTCCGTCGTATATTTCTGTATCTATGGAATCAGCAATAAATTCAGCATTATCAATTATTAGGTTATCTATCTGGCGATATATTTCACCTTCGAATGTCTGCTGGCCTTTTTTCTTATTGAGCTCACGTTTGCTGATTCTGCCCGTCTGTATGACATCACCATTGCTCAGTACGACTTCAATTTGTTGAATCCACTGCCCTGTTGAACCGTATTTTCCAGAAAGTATACCCGTTGCATTGTTTGCGATCGCACCGCCAATAGTGCTGTATGCAGCAGAGCTGGGATACGATGGTATGAATAATCCATGAAGGCGAAGTGCGTCATTAAGCGCTTTGAAGGTCACGCCAGGCTGTACACGCACTAAGCGCTGTTTTGCATCAACCTCAAAGATAGAGTTCATATGCGCTGTCGTATTGAGAACAATACCTTTACCAATCGCTGCCCCAGTCTGATCACTGCCGCCACCGCGAGGAGTGATAGGAAGAATATGCCCCTTCTCAGCAAGCTGGTTAGAAAATCTGGCTACTTTGCGTATATCGTTTGTTGTTCGTGGATAAACGACCATCTCAGGTGCAATGGATAATATACCCGCATCAGTCGACATCGCCTGTCGTACGGCAGCATTGCTCGTAACTTCCCCTAGTATATGCTCGTTCAAATAGTTAGCGACTTTAGTGTCCCATGTGAACCTTTGTGCAGCTGCGACCACCGCTATATTGATAGATACCCACTGATATTCCATGTTAAACGCACTATCGCCATAGCGAGCGGACCGTGGAAGCCTCATCAGTGCGTAGCGGAGTGAAATGTCAATAGCTTGCCGCCGTTCGCGACCACTCAGCCCCTGTAGTTCCGACATGATACTCCATTCAGTGTATGTGCAGCCCAACCTTGATCGCAATTGTAGCACAGGGCTTTGAATCCTGACACTATTTGTGTTATATTATTACAGTTACCTTGATGAGATTAAGGTATAAAGTCTGTGGAGACGCTAAATAAAAAGCACCTTTCAATTAAACAGTGCACCAAGTGGTGGCTGCGTGAAACGCAAATCATGAGTAGACATGCTAGCGCGTACTGTGCTCATGAAGCAAGTTATCACCAGCAGTAACTTCACTAAATATGCGCGAGTGGTGGAATTGGTAGACACGCTAGCCTTAGGAGCTAGTGCCTTCGGGCGTGGAGGTTCAAGTCCTCTCTCGAGGTCGTTTCTGACTAAACTGCGCACGCATGTGCATACGTTTCCTTCCAAAGAAGTAACGGAAGACGAATGTCTCCTTAATACTATTATAGTATAAATAATAATCTATGTCAATTACCGTACGAGAAGTTACCGCAAACAAAAAAGAGCTTTTACGCTCCCTCTCGGCGGTAAAAAGTGAGATTCGCTTGTCCATAACTACGATTGTCCACCACAACAACTCCTGTTTTGGCCAGAACCTCACTTCTACCTGGTGTTGATAATACCATAAGCGCACCAGGTTTTAAAAGATCTAATAATTTTGAAACTGTGGATAACTGCAGATCTTGATATGGTGGATCCGCGAAAATAACATCAAACCGAGCTTCAGTATTACCATCTATCCATTTTTCAACAGTAGTACGCATCAATTTTGCCCGATTCTCGACACCAAGTGTCGAGATATTCTTTGCGAGAATATTTTGTGCCATTCTATCTTTTTCTATGAAGATTGCCGAACGAGCGCCATGCGAGAGTGATTCGAGTCCAAGCGACCCTGTTCCAGCAAATGCGTCAAGAATATCTGCATCTGGAAGCTCCGCCTTGATGATATTAAAGAGCGCAGTGCGTTGACGATCACCCATTGGGTGAGTTATACGGCCATCTGGTGCATCAATCTTACGCTTCCCAAATTCACCCGAAATAATTCGAATGTTCATCGGTAGTGGTCTTCTCTTTTTTCACTTGCTACTGTGTCGCAGTAATACCAACTAAGGCACACGAGTTTTGCGATTTCCGGGACAAGGATGTCGCGGGTATCTCGAGCAAGTCGCCGTGTCCATCCGGCCTTTGCGAACTCATCATACAGCTCCAGGTGAGAGATTCGCTCAAGTGTCTCCTCAAACGTTGCGATCACGCCTTTCTCTCGCACATGAGCGTATTCTTCATCAGTTGGAGCCGCTTTCGCAATACGTTGCCCTGCGATTGTCGTTGCAACGCCAAGCTCAAACGCAAGATGCGTCGTCATAATACCCTTTGCCCCCCAAACCTGCCAATTGTTTCGCAGCTGCTCTCTGCGAGTCTTACCCGGAAGAACAAGCTTTTCTTTGGCGCTAGTGCGAGTTTCAAGCCCTCTTCCATCACGCATTTTTTCGAGTTTTTCCTCGAGTGGATAATGGTGTGCTGGAGTGAGACCATCAGTGATAGCATGTGCCATCCAGGCTGCTTCAAATGCCGCGCGTTCGTGATTATTATCGATCAAAGCGGTGGTAAGATTATGAACATGATCTTCAATCATTGTCTTTAGGTCTTTGTCTGTTTCGTCAAGGGGATCAATATAGTGCCATGGCTCATCCCGTCCCGGGCTTTTGCGCTTTATACCATCAGGTCCGTTAAGACCCTCAAAGTGCAGAATTTTCTTCTCACCAGGAAAGATTGTCTTTTTTGGAAGTTTTTTTGCAAGCGCACGGCGTGCAACGCGATCAATTTTCTGATGCACCCCCATGATAAGGCCAGATTTTGTTCGGAATGTCGTCCCGGAATACATGCGCGTCGTTACCTTTACTACTGTTTATAATCCTAATTGAGCGTCGTGAGTCGTTGATACGTGTTCACTTGCTCAGCCAATTGTTTATATTGTAACAAATCATCACCAGATTGTACGAATAACTTCGCAGCGTCTTGCGCTCGCTTGATCAGTTTTGTATCGGCAAGCGTCGCAATCTGAAGATTCAGTGCGCCATGCTGCGCCCTTCCGTATATCTCGCCAGGTCCACGAAGCTGCAAATCGACTTCCGCCAGATAGAAGCCATCATTAGACTTTTCAATTTCGCGAAGCCGTTGTGATGGCTTGGAACTGTCACTCATTACCAAATAACAATAACTCTGATGCGACGAACGTCCGACACGTCCACGTAGCTGATGAAGTTGACTCAATCCGAATCGATCAGCATTTTCAATCAACATTGCAGTTGCATTTGGCACATCTACTCCAACCTCAACCACTGTCGTACTCACTAAAATATCAACCTTGCCGCTCGCGAAAGACTGCATAACTGCGTCTTTTTCATCCGGCTTCATTTTGCCATGTAACAGTCCGATAGTTCGATGTTTAAAGACTGAGTTTCTCAGTTTTTTATATTCTGTCTCAACACTCTTAATTTCATTATCTGGGTTATCGTCAATCAAACTGCAGATCACATATGCTTGTCGGCCAGCCTTGATCTCGGTATCAATCTTTTCATATAACTGTGCGCTACTATTAGGCGACCATATCTTTGTCTCGATTGGCTTACGGCCTTTCGGAAGCTCATTGAGAATACTAACATCTAGTTCGCCGTATACCGTCAAGGCAAGGCTGCGCGGTATCGGTGTTGCTGTCATCGCAAGCAAGTGGGGCATCTTCTCTGATTTCTTTAGTAGCTCTTGGCGCTGCTTAACGCCGAAGCGGTGTTGCTCATCGATTGCCACGAATCCAAGCTTATTGAAATGAACCGTCTGCTGTATCAAAGCGTGCGTTCCTACCACCACATCAACTGTTCCATTCGCAATCATCTCGTAGAGGGTAACTCGCGCCTTGCCTTTGACGCTACCTGTCAACAATCCGACAGTAAGCCCGAATGGTTCCAATAGTTTCGTGAGTGTTTCTGCATGTTGCGAAGCAAGGATTTCGGTAGGTGCCATGATCGCAGTCTGAAATCCAGCATGTGCAGCTTGGCGCGCCGCGAGTCCTGCAACGACTGTTTTACCTGAGCCTACGTCTCCTTGCAAAAGACGGTTCATAGGCACTTCACGCTCGAAGTCTTGTATAATCTCCCAGGCTGCTCGACGCTGGGCGGCAGTAAGATCAAACGGTAGCTGCTTAACGAACGAGGCGACAACTTGTTGATCAAAGGGAATATGCCATCCTTCAAGCTGGGCATTGGCCTGCTTATTAAGCTGACTTGCGAGTAGTAACTGAAATAACTCCTCAAATCCAAGTCGATCGCGCGCAGCCTGAATATCATCTGGGCCCTTCGGAAAATGCATCCCCATCAATGCATCGGCGTAACTTATGAGCTTTTGTGTACCGACAACGTTAGCCGGTAGTGTCTCTGGGTACATTGTAATAAGTGGCTTAAGTTCAGTGAGAATTTTTCGAACAACTTGGCTCTTTAAACCTTTTATTGCACGATAGGTTGGGACAATGCGATCTGTCGATACCGGCACATCGCTTACTTTCTCGGCACTAGGATTTGAAAGCTGATATTTGTTATAGTTAAACTCAAATTCTCCTGAAAAGAAAAACTCATCATTGCCTTTTAATTGCGTCGCCCGATACGGTTGATTAAACCAGACAGCCTGAAGCTTTCCAGTGTCATCTGCAAGTGTTGCAGTGGTGATGCGAAGCCCTCTTCGTACCGGTCGCGTCGCTATTTTTTCACAACGTGCCCTAATTGTTTTTTTGCCAGGACTTATATCGGCAATTTTTACGACATCAGAAAAATCTTCATGTTTTCGAGGGAGAAACGTGACTAAATCATTGACGGTATGAATACCGGCCAAAATAAACTGTTCGGCGGTTTTTTCACCAACACCCTTCACGTTACTGAGAGACGATGCAAAATTCATACACTCATTAGCCGATGAGTTGCTTTTCGAGATTGTGAGACAGCTCCTCGAGCTCTTTGGCAATTACTTCGTACTGCTGCGCCACTTCCATGCCAACACGTGAATCTACATCATCAAACCACTGGATGTAGAATTTAATCTTTGGCTCAGTTCCACTCGGCCGAATAGTAATGCGTCGACGTGTATCGCCAAACTCTAAAACAAATACATTTCCACGCGCACAATCAACGTCACTTGTCGCACCCGACACAATATCAGTCCGCGTAAGCTCTGAGTAGTCTATCGTGGCAGTTACTTCGTAGTCGCCAATAGTTTGAGGTGGATTTGTACGAAGCGAGGCCATAATAGCTGACATCTTCTCAAATCCATCTGCGCCTGGGCACACAACGGTGTCAAGCCGCTCGACGTACAGTCCATGCTTTGCATACAGCTCCAAGAGGCGGTCGTAAAGGGTTTTGCCCTCTGCCTTCAACTCTGCTGCATACTCAGCAAGTGGTAGCGCACCTGTTGCGCCGTCTTTGTCCCGAGCATACGTTCCTTTTAAGAGCCCGAAACTTTCTTCACCTCCGATGATAAACTCTTCATCTGTCGATTCTTTATTTCGAATGAGCTCTCCTATGTATTTGAAACCTACCAGCATGTTTCCATACGATTTAACACCGTAATGTTTTGCCAACGCATCGAGCATATCGGTCGTCACAATTGTTTTTGCTATGTACTGTGTTGACTTAGTTTTTCCTTGATCCTTTAGTT
>JACQGD010000032.1 GCA_016199685.1 Candidatus Saccharimonadota bacterium | reverse complement strand
TCCTACGGGTGGGTGCGATCAGCCTGATCATTGCTTGCCCACGCCTCCTTGCGAGGTCAACTGCGGTCCGCCGCCGGTCTGCACCGAGAACTGTGGTCCTCCTCCTTGCGAGGTAGACTGCACGCCTCCTCCGTGCACTCACGACTGTGTACCGCCCTGCGAGGAAAATCCAGAAGCTCCCGGATGCACGCCTCCTCCTTGTGAGGAAAACTGCACACCTCCTTGCGAGGAAAATCCAGAAGCTCCGGAATGCCAGCCGCCGACGACGTGTGAAGATACGCCCGAAGCGCCTGAGTGCTTGCCCGAACCCGTCAAGTGTGACAACGTTGGTGCCGATGGCATCTGCGGAACTCCTGATGACGGTGGAGAGCAGCAGCCCGTTGACGACAATGGTGGACTCGACGCACCGACCGAAAGTTACATTCCGGGCGATGCAGAAGAGACCATCGGAAATCAGCCGCACTGCGGTAACGGCGTTGTTTGTGGCACCACCCCCACCGAGGACGGTACCGTCGTAGACGGCTCCGAAAACGGTGGACTCGCTCCCGGTGGTGCAGTAGATGTTCCCGTCGTTGGTGACAATGGTGCCGGTGGTGTCAACCCCGGTGCTGATGGAACTGCCCCGTCGACCAACCCCGATCTGGGTACGGCCGCACCGGAGGACACTCCAATCTCCAACGACACTGTCGGATCCGATCAGGCGGATTGGGATAGCGGATTTTCGCTTCCCGGCATTGCCCCCGCACCCGCTCCTGTAGTGGAGTCGAACTACGTCGCTCCGGCACCAGCCGCCCCGACGTATGTCGAGCCCGCACAGCAGACAGGTGCAACGCAACAGGTGAACGATGAACCGGCAACGGTTTCGTCGTTCAGTGAACCCGCTGACGATTCGTCGTTCAGCGCAGACACATCTGATCAGTCGTCGACCTTGGCAACGGTCACGGACATCACGTCCGCTTCCAGCCATTCCTCGTCGACTTTGGACGATTCCACTTCCAGCAGCTCGAGCGGCGCTTCGTCGTTCAACTCGGATAGCGGTTCAGCTTCTGACTCCACTTCTTCCATCGACGATTCCCTCATGGGGGCCGCCTGATAGTTGATTTGAGTCTCAATCCGGAGTTTTAAGTAACTCCACCTGAGGTTGAATAAACCTCAAACCCTTGGGAAGGGGTAGTAAACAGCTATTGTGTGGCGCAGGAGATTATGAAATTGATGTCAGGCTTCGCCTGTTTCCAATTGATTACTCCTGCGTCGAGATTCACCCTTACACCTACAAAGGTGCATATATACATGGATTGACAGTGCGCCACCCGTTTTTTTGGCGAGGTGGGATTAACAATACGAACAGCCAAAAAAAGACCATCATCGTAATAACTATAATTACAAAAGGAGAGACTTATGAAAGTAAATCTTACAAAGTTGTCCCGACGTGTTGTCATGGGTGTTAGCGCACTAGCAATTGCAGCCTCAGCGGTATTCGTACCACTTAGTGCTGTACAAGCTGCTAACGATACTGTGGCAATCGAAGGCGACATTAAAGTAGCCAATGTTACCAATGGTGACAACGGGTATAGCCCAAGTGTCAACGCAAAAGTTGACGACGTTGTGAAAGTACAAGTATGGTACCACAACAAAGAGGATGCCAATTCTGGTAAACTCGCAAAGAACCTAAAAGTAGGAGTTACAATCCCTACTGCAGCTGGCAAAAGCCAGACAATCGGTGGCAAAATCAGTGCCGACAACAGTAACACTGTTAGCAAATCAGCTCATGTTAACCTAAGCGTTGACGAAGCATCCCTCGAAGACATTCCTGGTAGTGCTAAGTGGCGCCATAACATTGGTGCTGACCAAGGTAAAACTGAATGTATCACTGGAAACGACCCTAAGGGTGCTCCAGCGAGCTGTTACACAGACACTGTGATTAGTGACGATGTTGCTAAGGGCGGTGCAGGTGTACGCCTCGAAGACCAAAAGCCATGTTTTGCACACGAAGCGACTGTTACAGTCCTTATGCGTGTCAAAGCAAGCGCTGTAAAAGTTAACAAATATGTTAGCGCACACGATGGTGATAACAATGCAAAGAACAACAATTGGCAAGTAACAAATACTGCAGCCGCTGGTAGCAAATTGGACTATATGATCCGATTTGAAAACAAGGGTAACACTACCCTCAACAGCGTTGTCGTTGGTGATAACCTCCCTGACTACATGCAGTACGTTGCCGGTACAACAAAAATCTACAATGCTAACCATGCAGATGGTACTCCAGCAGGATCAGATAATGTAACTAAAGGTGGCATCAACGTAGGCAACTACGCTCCTGGCACTGAAGGATACGTTGTATTTACCGTCAAGCTTGACGAAAACAAGCAATTTGCAAAATGTGGCAACTACGTTCTTACAAACGTTGGTGTCGTTCGCCCACAAGGTATGAACGAAGTTTACAATACTGCTAAAACAACTGTTAATATCCCATGCCAGCCAACAACCCCTGGTAACATTAACGTCTGTGAAATCAGTACTAAAAAAGTCGTGACTATCAAAGAAAGCGACTTCAATACGAGCAAGTACACTAAGGACCTCAGCAAGTGTGACACAGTGGTAACCCCACCAACACCTACACCTGAGACTCCTGCTGAACTTCCATATACTGGTATCAGCACTAGTACAATTAGCTTCGCTGGTCTTGGTCTTTTGACAGCTGGCCTCGGATATGCCGTTACAAGCAGCCGTCAGTGCTGTCCACCGCAACAAACCACACCAATGGTGGATAGACCATAAACGAATTGCAAAACCTGTCTTGATTGCAGCAGGCGTCCTTCTTATTGTGATCGTTCTAATCTTTGAGGTTATTCGCCTCGCTACCGGCCTGTAGCTTCGGGAGCGGAATTCGGAACCCAAACGTACTGCCCTGCCCTTCTACTGATGAGAAGATCATCTTGCCACCATGCGCCGTGACAACCTTTTTTGCAAGATAGAGTCCAACACCTGTACCATCAGGCCGTTGCTGACGAGCGTTCTTTGCACGGAAGAATTTATTGAAAAGCATCTCTTGTTCGTCTTTTGGCACGCCAATACCCGTATCGACTACCTTGAAGGCAATGTCATCATCAATTCGCTCAAGTGATACATTGATAGTCGTATTTGGCTTGGAATAATAAATAGAATTGTCGATAAAGTTCATAATCACTTGACGAAGTTTCGCCTCGTCAACCGGTATAATCAGCTCTTTTTCTTTTGAATGATACGCGAGCTTCATATCATGCGTATTTGCGATCATCTTGAGCGACTCAACTTCGCTTCCCACGACACTAACGACATCGACAGGGTTTCGCTCCACGATGAATTTGCCTGTCTGTAGCCTCGAGACATTGAGGAAATCGGCGATCAGTCGTACCATTCGTTCGCTACTATTGAATGCTTCGTTAAGTACCGTTCGCTGCTGCGGCGTGATTTTTCCCATGTCCTCTTCGAGTACCATACTGAGATAGCCTTTGATGCTCGTAAGCGGCGTGCGCAACTGGTGCGAAGCCATACTCATAAACTCGTCTTTAACTTCATCGAGGTGGCGAAGTTGCGAGTTTGACGAACGAAGTTCTTTGGTTGCAACGTCGATACGCTGTTGGAGAGTTGCGTTAATTTCTTTCACGGCTTGTATTGAAAGCGAGTTTTGAATCGCTACAACAAGCTCGTCCGTGACTGTTTCAAGGACACGAATATCACGTTGTGTGTACCCAGAACCCTGATGATCTCCAAGGCATAAGTATCCTATCACACTATCGATATGCCTCAACGGCAAAATGATAGCAATCTTATACTCAGACATCATACGATATATACTTTGATCATCCCGAACAATCTCTGCAACAATAATGCCATTGCCCTTCTGTTTTACATACTTATCGAGGAGCGCTACGTCACCAGCCATTAATCGAGAGTGATGAAGTGTCCCTTCCGAAATATGATGTGAACTTGAAACGTGTACGTAAAAGAAGCCTTGCTTTGCCTTCATCGTTGAAACAAGCTCTGCCGATGCTCGCCCCAACAGGCCTCTGAGGTCAGAAACTGAAGCGAGCAGTCGACTAAATTTTGCAAAAAAATCGTCACTCGTATATGTATCACGGAAAAATATTCTATTCGTCCAACGGTCAAAAAAGCGCTTTACCGGCTGAAAAAGGAAGGCTAATACCAAGGCTAGCACAATATTAACAGGGCTGATACTAAATGAGGTTGTTGCCTCTGTTCCAAAAATACTGATTGACAGAATATACGCGAGTAAATAGTACGTGCCCGAGAGTGTCAAAAGTACGCCGCCATAGGTAATCGTTCGAACAATAGTAAGCCGGATGTCAAAGAGTTGGTGCCGTACCATTGCATATGCTATCAATCCAGCCGTAATAAGAAATGATATAGGAACAAATAGAATTGCCCCGTTCTCAATACTGCCTCCACCAAAGTTAGCGAGAGTACCTGTTACTAGCGGCACGATAAATGCCGCCAGGATAAATACTATAGCTTTTTTCTCGTCACCTTTTGCGCGTAACGCTTTACGCAGTAAGACAATAGCTGCGAGTAACACCATAATGATCGTATATGCTGCCTGAACGTCATAAAATAAGCCTGTTACAAGTGTTTGACTAAGGCCAACATGCGACACAGACGAGATCATTGCCGGATGAAATGTCATAGGAAGAAGCAGTAGCGCTGGTATAAATAACTGGACGAAAATCCTCTTCTTAGGAAACGCATCTTCATAAGGGAAGAGCATCGCGAATAGTAAAAAGAACGGTGTCATGAAATTTGCAATCGCAATGGAAATTCGCAACAAACATAGCGCCAATTCACCAGTTGTAAATAGGCTGAGCATTTGAGTCGCTTGCCATGCCATTATAAGCGAAATCGTGAACACAAAACTAAGATACGCAGCACGAGCTCGGGAACGCCTCATGAATACTATAAGAGCTATCATAGCTAAACCTACTATCGCGGGAACATATGATACTATAATGACACTCATGCTTATCTATATATAGCACGAGACGCATAGACAAGTACATACTTTATATACTTTAATATTGATTTATTATCAAAGATATGTTATTATAGAAAAATGAGTAATGTGAATAGCGACATCACTTTTAAGCGTGTCACAGTTTCAGATAAAGCCATCATTAATTCAATTAATGCTGAGCTCCCTACCTATGCCGACTGGGCTTTTGGGACACTCTTAACATGGTGGGACTTTTACGATGACCTAGAATACGCACTCCATAATGACAACCTTCTCATTAGGTCTTCTTACCTTGCACTGGGTGCACGACCACACATTACACTCTTAGGAATGAACAACGTCGACAAAACAATACGCGACATTGCCCATTTCCAAATCGAACGAGGCGAGCCAGCATATATTGCGAGCTCGCCTCATTACGTTATTGAGTCTATTGCCGACCCGACTCAGCTAGCAATCGAAGAAGATCTCGATAACGCTGAGTACGTGTTATCGACAAAAGATCATTCTGAGCTACAAAAAAAAGAGCTGAAAAAGATCCGACATAAAGTCCAAGCATTCCAAAATGCCTATAGTCATCTCGATATCCATACAGAGATCCAACCTATTATCACCGACGACCATAAAGTTCGACTCATCAATAGCCTCCATACATGGGATAATTCTTTTAAAAACGACCGAGACAAGATGGAAAGCGCTGTAATTAACAAATCGCTCATCCATTCCGATGTCCTCAACTTACGTAGTATGACGATATATGTCGGCGGCGTCATTGCCGGGTTTGCACTCTTCAAGTACATCGATGACGTAACAATCAATGTTAACCATATGAAAGTTAACTATGCGTACAAAGATATATTCCATTACTCCATGTATCGCCTTGCGATTCACATGGCAAGCGAGGGTGTAAAATATCTAAACATCGAGCAGGATCTTGGTATCGAAGGAATTCGGACATACAAGCAACGACTTCATCCGACAGAGATGAAGCGTAAGTACTCAATTATTATCAAGTAAAGACCTAGGCGACTTGAAGTACGTGGTAATTATACTGAGCAATTTTTTTGTAGCCGCTACCATCATCATTACGGACAATATCAAACTTCTCGTCTGAGTCGATATATCGTTCAACGATTGATGGAATATATGTCGATGAAACATTCGTCGACTGGAACGTTACACGCATGCCAACGCATGCCTCTTCGGTAACCTTCGATACGACGCTAAGCATTTCTTTTACATATTCTCCGCCCTGCTGTGCTTTTTGAGCGTCAACGACAATTCCCGGAAAATAGACTGTCTTGAGTGAATCATCTTGCTGATCCCGCTGCTTGAAATGCTCTGAATTGAGCCAAATACATGTATCGATATTACTCACGAAATAGCACATTGCAATCGGCTTATCAGATTCCATATAGACGATACTGAGAGTATCTTTATCTTGAAGCATTTTTTCAAGCTCCCCGCGAGGTTGAATTTGCAGAGATGGATGATCTTCTACAAGATTCTCGAATTGACCTTTGTACATTTCCCACATTTGATCGAGAAGCGCGCAGTTATCTTTTTGAAAATCTTCGACGGTTGCGATACCAACACCGTGACTTGGCATTCGACGTATCTCACCTCTTGCAGCAAGATCCGCTGCCACTTCTACGAGATCAGCATTTGCTGCATCAGCATGGGTCTCTACTTTATTGCGTGCAATAATTTCGAAGTGATTCACTTTTGGCTGACCGTAGGTATTCCCGAATGCTTCACTATCGGGAGTAACATCGTGAACCTGCCTTCCGGCCTGTTCTGCGAGTACAGATGTAATTGCAAATGAAGCTTCTCCAAATTCATTTCCCTCTTGATCCTCGTATACAACGATACTCTCAGCTGGAAGCCTAGCCGCCAACTCAGCAAGCGCATCAGTGTGCGCGATCGTTTCAAGTATCTCAACTGGAGGTGTCGATAGATAATAGACACTCTGGCCAGGATATCTATCTTCAAAAAATCGTTGTTGATAGTCTTCGTTATGAGAGATATCTACAAGAAGCGGCCATTGCACTACGTTGCCGCCTTCGGTCGAATCAATCTCGAACGATAGTGTCCTGTCATCTCCGAGGGCGTTTTCTACCCAAGAACCGTCTAGGCCTTCGAGCTGTGGCCCTGTAACACGCCCTTCGTATACACTTTTGTAATAGTCGACAGAAGCTTTAATCGTTTCTGGTGAGAATTTTGCATTAGGCGACCCGAGTATATCAATCATATTTGTATATATATTTTAGCATATTTATGAAAATAAGTCAATATATTGCATAGAAATACAAAATAGTATATAATATAACTAATTCTCTGACGACTTAGGAGGTCACGTGAGGATAGTAACTAGTGTATTCTGGTGGTTCGTCGTTTTCATCATACTCTTTTTGATGGACGACCTCGTCTTTGGCTGGATCTTCTGGGCTGTCGCCTGGTGGAACCAAGTTGCTTCAACCGTTCTTGCATTTATCGCGAGCTTCAGTTTCCAAGTGTGGCTTGTCCACGCAGGTTTGCGAGAAAAGCGCGGAAAAGTCGCCCAAGGAATGCTCGACAAGCTCATGCTCTCAACACGTAGTATGTCAGCAATCGAGCAACGAGAAAGAGCTGTTAAAAAAACCGTCGTCGGAATCGTCAGTGCCGTCATAGTCACACCCCTCATTGGAAGTGTGATTCCAGTACTCTTGCTCGCCAAGCAAGAGAGTCTCAGCACAAAAGCCCTCAAGCGGCTGTCTCTGATCCTTGCCGCTTTGTATGCGCTTGAGTTCTGTCTCATCCACGGAGGCTACGGTATCTCGCTCGCAATACGCTCGACTGTTCAGATGTTCACATAGCCATGGTGTACCGTATTTTCATGCGGTACACCATGGCTTGCTTTATTTATTGACTACCAAGACTCTGATTGATATACCGCAACAACCATTGAGCATACAGGTTCACCTTGGCATGTCGCTCCGTTGACTATCATATTGATTTCACCAAAGTCAACTCCACGCGTCTTCATGAGATCGGTGAGGCTTTTGCTGATACTTTCTTCAACGTAATGCTTCGAAGTGCCCTCATGCTCAACAAACAATCCTTTACCCGTTTCGCTGTCCACTACCCATCCGATACCCGCCCAAGCTTCTTCTCCAAATGTCTCAGACCTATACTCAGCCATCACCACATACAGCCGATCCCCCCATTCACCATCGATATGCGGGACTTTATCTTCGTGAACAACCAGAGTCGTATCTGGTGGAATAACAGAACTAAGCCGTAACAGATTAAAGTTTGCGATTCCAGTGTCGTTTAATGCGGCGTCAAAAGCTGCAAGTGTCGTAGAAGCAGCTCCGCTGCCTCGAGCAATATGAATATTCATTTGTTTATTTCCTAAAGTTAGTTTGATAATTTAGATGTATAACTGTATTCTAATAATATATGACGAAGATTGCAATCATTGAAGACGATTCTGTTATCAACCAAATGTACCGCATGAAATTCGAGGCCGATGGCTTCGATGTACAGGTTGCCGACAACGGTAAAGCAGGTATCGAATTGGTACAAAAATATCTACCTGACATTATTTTGCTTGATCTTCAGATGCCAGAAATGAATGGAGACAAGGCGCTCGCACACATTCGTGATCAAGATTGGGGAAAGAATATTCCTGTTATTATCTTGACGAACCTTGGCGCTGAAGAATCACCAAAAGAGCTCAAAGACCTCAATATCCACAGCTACATCGTGAAAGCTGAGCTTACGCCGAGCCAAGTTGTTGCTCGTGTTAAAGACGCACTTCACCTTAACT
>JACQGD010000031.1:1304-5777 GCA_016199685.1 Candidatus Saccharimonadota bacterium | reverse complement strand
GAAATACATCCTCGACTTTTTCGGGGTCACAAATTTTAGTATAAAATTCTTCTCACTCGTCTGCGCATTTATCACAGGTATCGGTGCCGTATTCTTATTGCGTCGTTGGTACCGCCCAAATATTGCCGTACTGACAGCTATTATCATGATTACGACTGGACAATTCCTCTTTATTGCGCAGTCTGGCACAGCAAGTATCACCTACGTAATGTGGCCGGTTTGGTTACTTCTTGCGGCGACAATGATTACAAGCTCAAACACTCACAAGCGATTCTGGAAAGTCATGTTCTTTATACTCATGGCGCTCAGCCTGTATACGCCACTGAGCATCTATCTCGTTCTTGCGATCGTCAGCGCTGCAATCTTGCATCCACATGTTCGACACGTCCTACGACGCATGTCCATGCCTCACCTGAGCGGCCTTCTTGTTATGAGTATCGTCATCGCAGCACCCCTCGGATATTTAATATATCTTCGCCCAGAGCTCGCACTGCAACTCCTCGGCGCACCTAGTCTTTGGCCACCCGATCTTATGGCAAATGCTGGCGTCGTCATACAACAGTACTTCAACTTCATCTCACCGAAGAGTGGGACGCTCATGACGCCTGTACTTGGGCTTGGCTCAATTGCATTAATAGGATTGGGCGCATGGCAACTCTTTAAGACTCGATATACGGCACGTAGCTATACGCTGACGGCGTGGGCAATACTTCTTATTCCAGTTCTTCTCATCAATCCTATTTACACAAGTATTACATTCGTCCCATTCCTTCTTCTAGCAGCAAGTGGGCTTAACCTATTACTGCGATCATGGTACGGTATGTTCCCGCTCAATCCTTATGCACGAATTGCGGGGCTTCTACCTCTCATCATACTCGTGACTGGTCTTGTCATTTCAGGAGTTGACCGCTACATCTATGGATACCACTACGATCCAAATACCGCGAAGAGCTTTAGTCGTGACTTAACATTGCTTAATTACCAAGTGCGAGGAAGTGAGCCAACGAAGCTCATGGTCACCGAAACCGAACGGCCATTCTACGAGGCGATTGCTCAATATAACAGAGGAGTGCCGCTGAGCATTACAACTCGTATTCCACAATCTGGTAACTTTACTGCGACAAAAGCGGCACATACAAAAGTAACCTCTCAAATGGTTAATCGAATCGTTACAACAGGTTACACGAACGACGCTGACCGCTATTACATCTACAAAAACAGCGGCGAGTAGAGTATAATTAATATATTGTAATCGGAGAGGAAACAGACCATGGCTTTTGACCAAATGAAAATGCTTAATGACCTGCGTAAAGCGCAGAAAGATCTAAAAAAACAGAAAGTTGTCGTTGCCGCAGGTGGTGACGATGATACACCTGCAGTTGAGATCACTATCAATGGAGAATTAAAGGTAGAAAAGGTCACGATTGACCCTGACTATGTTGACCTCGATAATATCGAAGATCTCGAGCATAACATTGAAATCGCAATCCGCGACGGCATGCAAAAAGCACAAGAAATTGCAGCTGAGAAGATGAAGCCCCTCATGGGTGGCCTCGGCAATCTTGGATTGTAGGAAATAGATACCAATGGCACAACTCTTGCCATCAGCCCTCCTTGAGGCGATCGAAGAACTCGGTCGCCTTCCTGGTGTTGGTGCACGTACTGCTGAACGCTATGCGTATTTTTTGCTGCGTGCGCAACCTACGACAACCGAAAAGCTCGCAGCAACACTACGAAAACTTCATAGTGGCGTTAAACAGTGTCCGGTCACGTTTGCACTTATCGATTCTGACCAAACAGTATCGCCACTCTACGATGATCCTTCGCGCGATAAAACTATTATCGCCGTTGTTGAAGAACCCCTCGACATCGTAGCACTTGAACGGACAGGAAACTTCAACGGAACGTATCATGTCCTTGGTGGAGCAATTAGCCCGATCGACGGGGTTGGCCCCGAACAACTCCACATACCTGAACTTGTAAAGCGCATCGAAGACGATCAAGTAAAGGAGCTTATTATTGCAACCAACGCCAGTGTCGAAGGTGAGTCTACAGCATTATTTCTTCAGCGGCATATCCAAGAACGCGGCATTACAGTAACCATGAGCCGCCTTGCGCGCGGTATCCCAGTAGGTGTTGATCTAGAGTATGCAGATCAAATCACGCTCTCTCACGCGCTCGAAGGTCGTCGACTTTTGTAACAAGTCGTTGCTATTGCAATAGCCCTTATGTATAATGACCTCATTAGAATATGAGGAGTATTTGATGAACCCTGAACTGAACGACGACCGCGACAAAGATATGTCCAAGCAATTACCACCAACACCAACTACCGAAGCACGACCAGAAGATGTATATACAGAACCAGAGACTGTCGAAGCGCCCGAGCCGCAGAATGATGAACCAGCCACTCCGATGATCACTCCATCGCAAGAGCCTAAGGGTCAGGATCAAGATAGCGGCAAGACACTTGCGATCATTGGTATTGTATTTGCAATACTGCCGCTCCAACTTATCGGACTCATACTGTCTATCATTGCAAAGATCAAAGCCAAAAAGGGGTCATCGGTTAACACCATTGCCGTCGTTGGTATTGTGCTTAACATTGTATTCGGACTCATATCTATCGGCATTTTTAGTGCTATTGTCCTTACGGCCTTCAACGGAATCAACGAGCTGACTCAAGAGCAAAGTCAAGTAGCAGAGCAGAGAGAGACAAGTGCCATCAGAAACAAGACAGCGACAGCTCAAATGGCAGTAATTTCAGCACAAAAGATCGCCGAAGCACACAATGCACTCGAGGGTGCGTATCCAAAAACAACCGATGAACTGCAAGGAGTCACACCAATCGAAATTGTATCGACAAAAGCGATGACGGAGGAGCCTACAAATCCGTCGATTGTTGAGTATGCTATTTGCGACGAGGGTGCCTCATTTAGAATAGGGTACTGGAATTACAATGAACAAAGAGTAGCCTACGACACCGAAGAGGATAGCGCGGGATCCGAGGATGCAGATACCTGTATTGTGGTTGCGCAGCTTACGGCGACAAAAGATGCCGCCGAAGCAGCCGAACCTCGAAGTGGTGCGCTGCCGCTCTAGTTATCTGCTAAAATATCTGAAGTTTGATTTGTCAATGTTACACAATCATCACACCTCTGTTACAATAGAGTATAATGTACGAACTACCGACAAAACTCATCCAAGATGCACACAAAATAATCGTCATCCAGGCCGAAAACCCAGACGGTGACTCACTCGGAAGCTCGATCGCACTCGAAGAGATCCTCGGAGACCTAGGCAAAGAGGTGATCATGTATTGTCCTGTTGAAATTCCAAAATACTTGCGGTACATCCTAGGCTGGGACCGGGTAGTCTCAGATTTTGACACTTCAGCTGACCTCGCTATCATTGTCGATACAAGTGCAGATGTACTTATCACAAAAGTACTCGAGACTCCAGGTGTCCGTCATTTCCTCGAGTCTCACCCTGTACTCGTCATCGATCATCACACTACCGAGTCGAGTCTGTCGTTTGATCATACAATGCTATCGGATACGGCAGTCGCGACGAGCGAGGTAATCTACAAACTCGCAGCTGAAAATGAGTGGGCAATCAATGAGCGAGCCGCGGAGTGTATGCTCATCGCAATCATGAGCGACAGCTTGGGACTTACGACACAAAACGTCACGCCAAACGCATTTTACGTTGCCGGTAAGCTTGTCGAGTGCGGCGCAAGTAACGCCGCTATCGAAGAACGCCGTCGAGAATTCATGAAAAAATCTCAAGAGATTCTGACGTACAAGGGCGAGCTCATCGGGCGAATCGAATATTTCCTTGATGGTAAGCTAGCTGTCGTCCACATCCCATGGGAAGATATTCAGAAGTACAGCGACCAGTACAACCCAAGTGTACTTGTCCTTGATGAGATGCGACTTGTAGAAGGTGTCGAGCTTGGCGTTGCCGTGAAGACATACCCAGACGGCAAAATTACCGGCAAACTACGCGGCAATATGCCTATCGCCGAAACAGTGGCAGGCTTTTTCGGAGGCGGCGGCCATAAGTATGCCGCAGGCTTTCGTGCATATGAAGAATACGATACAATCGTAAAAGAATTAATTGACGCAACAGACAAGGCAATAACTAGCTATGACGCTACGACTTCATAATACGCTTACCAAACAGGTTGAAGATTTCAATCCAATCAGTGAAAACAAAGTAGCGCTCTACACGTGCGGGCCGACCGTCTATAACTACTTGACTGTCGGTAACTGGTTTGGCTACATTATGTGGGACGTACTCGTACGAACGCTGACAGTCAACGGTTACGACGTCGAGCGTGTTATGAACATTACGGACGTTGGACACCTCGTGAGTGACGCTGACGATGGCGAAGATAAGCTCGAAAAGGGCGCAAAACGTGAGAGCAAGACAGCATGGGAAGTTGCAGAATTTTACGGCAATGATTTCCTC
>JACQGD010000031.1:0-1299 GCA_016199685.1 Candidatus Saccharimonadota bacterium | reverse complement strand
GCTATGAGCATTCTTGGCAACACACTCGATATACATGCTGGCGGTATAGATCACATCCCAGTTCATCACACAAATGAAATTGCCCAGAGCGAATCGGCAAGTGGTGAACCATTCTCACGGTTTTGGATTCATAATAATCACCTTAAATCAAATGGCACCAAAATTAGTAAAAGTCTCGGTAACGGTTATACATTGCAGGATCTTGATGAAAAAGGCTACACGCCACTTGATTACCGTATGTTCGTACTGCAAGGACACTATCGTAACGAGGGTAATTTTACATTTGAGAATCTTGACGCCGCTCAAAATCGACTTCGTCACTGGAAAGCCATTGCATCGCTTCGCCATCAAACGTACGATGACCTTGAAAACAACCATGAGATGGATCCGTCTCCAGCAGCCATAGGAGCCGTGCGTGAGGCCCTCAGTGATGACCTTAATACCGCAGAAGCATTTCGTATCATTGACGAGACATTTACCTACATAGAAGCCCATAGCCTAGATAAAGTAAACCACCACACTCTGACGGAATTTCTCGAAGCAATCGACGAGATGCTCGGTCTTCAATTAATCGAAACAACGCCAGATATAAATGATGAACAAAAAGACATGATTTTGCGCCGTGAGCGCGCTCGTGAAGAAAAAGACTGGGCAAAGTCCGATGAGTATCGTAACGAACTCGTATCGAGCGGTATTATTATCCGTGACACACCAAAAGGTACTATCTGGGAGAACAAGTAATAGTCATAGTCATTGACCTATTACTGTAATTGTGCTATAATAAAGATACAGTTCGTACATACCTATCGAAGGAGAAGCAATGCCTCGTCGTAGCGGTTCCAGTAGAACAGTTCGTCCCACCATGGACTTCGACAAGCTCCAGCAGGAGCTTCACCGGAAGCCGAAGCCTGCGCAGCGCAACAACCGCGCAACCGCACCAGAGCCCACACAGGACAGCAAGCTGCCGCAGTGGGAGCTCGACGCGCTGAGTGAGGCTCGCAAAAGATTGAACTCTTCAAGCAAGGACACCGCAGCCCAGCAGAGTCAACAGGAAGATGATTTCGACGACGGCGAGCACTACGCATCAACGGTGAGTTATCACCACACAACGGGTTCTGGCCACGCTCAACTTCCGTAATCTGTACGAACAACCCCCTGCGCTACTTGGTAGCCAGGGGTTTGTTTTTCTCCAGGTAACGTTATGACCCTTGGCAAAAGTTTACTTTAAAGAATAAGGCCCCTAGGCCTCGTTCTGCATTTTTTTCACTAATTTGTGAAATGGCTTTTCTTTTTTGATGC
>JACQGD010000046.1 GCA_016199685.1 Candidatus Saccharimonadota bacterium | reverse complement strand
ATTACCGCATTCCTTATGAAGCAGGTTGCCGATACGATATTTACTGGATCGGACAATGAAACACGACTCCCTGCTTTGCAGGAGCGCCGCAACATTGCAAGTCCTATGAACGATGAAGACACGCGCCTCTCACAGCTTCTAAAATTGGGTGAAGACTGGAACGATATGGACCTAACAAGCGAGATCAACGCCGTCGTTCACCATGAACAAAATACCGCAGTAGTGCAGCGATATATCGAGATAAATGAGGAAATTATGACGCATCCACATACAGAATACACCCCTTTTCCGTATGACTCAGGTGAGGACAATCTCCGCTTTCAGCTCAATCCAGCTCTCAGTGAATTATCGATGCTCGGCCCTAAGCTTATCGAATGGGGACTCGAGTCCGTTCCGATTGATATCGCCAATAGTCCCAATGCGATCCGTCATTATATCATCAGTCTCATCCCATTCTTTGAGAAGATGGCACAGCTCGAAGGGTATCACGCTGAAAACTATACAAAAAAATGGTACTATCTCTCAACGACCGCTGAAGAAAAGAATTCCTAGCGATTATCGTTGTTCGACCAGTCGGTCGCAAGGTCAAATCCATCCGGATGTTTGGCGGCAAATCCACCCGTATCATACACTTTGCCCGTACCAAGACTTGTTTCAACGAGGGAACAACGAGGGTAGCGAGCAAGGTTTGCTGCGATAAGTATATAGCCATCTTTATCGATCTTGGCACCATCGGGACGTACAGTATAGTTTCCACCAGCACCACAACTCTTCATCACGACATTCATCGCAAGGTCATAGTATGTTTCTCGGTGCACAGTCCCCTTGCTATCGGTAAACATATTCGCACCCTTCGACCGACTCAAGCCATTACCTGGATTGAGACCAATGACCTCAATTTGCTTCTTTGATTCTTGCGTCACTACGTTCTGAATTTCTTTGCGCCCGATCTCTTTGCCGCTTTTCATTTCAACCTCAAAGATAACCGTGCGTTTTCCGGCAAGTCCAGGAGTCTGGACTTCTCGATAGCCGACTGGCCGTGCCGTATCGTATGTTTTTTCAATCGTAAACGGAATTGCCTGCTCTTCAGTAACTGTTTGTTTTCCATCTCGCGAAAGCTCAACCGTTACTCCACTCGTTATTTTAGTGTCTAACGCAACGGATACGTGGTCGTTTTCGCTTAGCTCTATCCCCTTCTGCTTTAGCATCTCGCTTACTGTATCTGCGCGCGTAAACGCATCTGTTTTCTTGCCATAAAGTACAAATGTAAAAGGAATCGCGCGGTCAATCTTGAGCTCAAGCCCAGCCCCCTCAGTCACAATATCTTCAGTTGGGCGAAGTATGGCTGTATCTTCATCGCGGAGTGCTAGCCCTGCACTGCCAGCAATTTTTTCAACCGTCTGGTATGGTGTCATAATTTTTTGGCGAATAGCGCCATCAGCAACAATCACTGGTCTTGCCCTATAGATTTTGACGTTGTAACTACTATCAATCAGCGCTTCATCACGCTTTGGTTCAACTGCATCGTTAGCATCAAGGACGACACCCGCCTCCTTAAGAGCAGTCTTTATCGACTGCGCGTGTGTCAAAATAACTTTTTCTTCACCACGGTCGTGAATCGTGACAAGTCGCTCGCCACTAGAATGAGTGTCAGCAGCATTCGCTCGTGGCATATGGAGAAATAAACTCATCCCGGCGATGACAATACATACGGCGGCGGCGATACCTATTGGCATCAGAGAATATGGTGTAACACTTTTCATCATAGAGTATGGCATCTTCTTGAAAGACTGCTGCCGTTAATTATACCAAACTGCCAATTTATAGATAGGTCGTGAGCGTTTTCCACTCATCAAGTGTCAAATCTTGCGCCCTTGCATCGGGCAAAATACCAGCGTGGCTCAATGCTTTTTCAACCTCATCTTTAGAAATACCCAAGCCTCCACTGAGACTCGAGCGAAGCTTCTTACGTTTTGCACTAAACCCTGCTTTGACAACACGGAAATACTGTTTCTCATCTTGTATATCGATGAGTGGCGTGAGGCGAGTATGGAGAATAATTACCTGACTATCTACTTTTGGTGGCGGCGTAAAGAGATACGCAGGCACAACGTCGCCAAGACTTGCTTCGGCAAACAACTGCGCACTGATAGCGAGAATACTCATATTTCCAGGTTGGGCCGCGATACGCTCCGCTACTTCTTTTTGCACAAGCAGTACGGCATTTGCGGGCTTATTCGAAGATGTCATAAGCAGCTGTACGATTTTACTCGTTATATAGTACGGGACGTTCGCGACAACTTTATATCCGCTGGGTAATTGCGAAAGGTCGAACGATAATATGTCTTGATTAATAACTTCGAGATTCTTACCGGGAAATTGCCCTGGCAGCTTGCGTGCGAGCTCGGCATCAAATTCAACAGCAACCACCTTTTTGGCTCGACGAAGCAACTCGGAGGTTAGCGTTCCGAGGCCGGGACCGATTTCAAGTACCGTATCATCTTCATGTATATCAGCACACTCGGCAATATGTTCCAGGACAAGCCTGTCGTGTAGCCAGTGCTGACCAAGTGATTTATTAGGAGCCGCCATTATCGGTATGTATCCGGGAGGCTTGAGCCACAGTGAGGCCATGGTTGCCAACCGCGTCGTTGATAGGTTTCCCATGCTGCCTGGTCTTGCTGTGCAGGCGTTGCATCTGCCGGGTCATAGATTCCATATTTGTTTCCCCACGTCGAATATCCGTACTGATATGCACCGCGATACGAAGGATTCTTTTTGTTCGCATAATTACCACCCGATTCGCAGGCGCGAAGCTTCGCGAGAGCTTCAGCAAAGCTGCCAGAGAATACAGGCTTTGATCCAACTGTTTCGACTTGTTTTTTCGGTTGTTCCATGACCACGCTCTGAATTTCCTTGCGGCTTAACTCTTGACCGTTTTTCATTTCCACTTCGTAGGTTACTGATTTCTTTCCGTTCGATCCTTGTGTTTTTACTTCGCGGAATCCTACAGGACGGTCAGCGTCTTGTATTTTTTCAGTCTCAAATGCGATAGCTTGTTCTTCTGTAATCGTCTGCTTGCCGTTACGCCACAGCTCGACTGTCATTCCATTCGTGAGTACTGCGTCGCTAGGAATCGAAAGTGTATCGTCAGCGGCTAGCGTAATATCTTTCGACTTGAGCATTTCACCGACTGTACGAGCTTGTGAATACGCAGTTGTCTTTTTCCCATACAAGATAAATGTAAACTCAGTCGCGCGTTCGATTTGCAGTTCAAGCCCTGCACCATCAGAAACAATGTCGTCACTTGTGCGCATGACCGTTTTATCTTCATCATGGAGTTCAATACCAGCATCTTTGGCGATTTGATCAGATGTTTGATACGCCGTCATTACCTTTTGTCGCACTTGGCCGTCTACAACAATCACTGGTCGCGCACGGTAAATATTAACCGTGTACGCAGATGCAACGAGCTGTTCGCTCAACTTTGGCTCGACACGATCGTTATTGTCAAGATTGATGTGCGCTTCTTCGAGCGCCTCTTTGAGCGTATGTGTTTTTGTCAGTATTACCTTCTCTTCACCACGATCATGAATAGTAATAAGTCGACCATTCTTGGCCGTCGATGCACTGTCAGCCGCGCTCACTTTAGATATGGTATAGTGCTGAAAATGACTCATAAAGCTATGCGTATCAGGGATACGTTGCTTGTTATTATATCAAATACTCTGTTTTTTAGATAGCAACTCAAGACTCGGCAGAACAATCGAAGAGAGGTCAGTGGGTAAATTATCAAATGTGAACCACCCGAGTTCGATAATCTCATGCATGTTGTACTGTTTCTTTGGCAGCTCCGCTTTCATTATTGATACAGTAAAAATGTGTGCGACATAATTAACAGGCGATGCCTCACCCGACAAGACACCTGCTGAGTGAACAGGATAATCTCTTAACTTTATACCAGTCTCTTCGTACAACTCGCGCCGAGCCGCTGCAACTGGCAACTCACCTTTCTCAATGCCACCACCGGGAAGTGACCAGTTCGGTCCGATAAATCCTCTTACGAGCAATACTTCATTGCTCTCGTTAATCACGATTATCCGCGAACGCTGCGTTCCAGTGATCACTGTGTGTGCCTTGAGTAGTGCGATAACAAATGGACTAACAACCTTACCGATTCGTCGTTTTACAGTGTGACTCATATCTTTTCCAAGTGTGCGTACTCGACATTGAGCTTTTTGGTGATTCCGTCGTCAAAGCTGATCGTCACAGCAAGTCCGTCTATATCGACAATTTCACCCTTTCCAAAAGCAGTCGTACGAACACGATCTCCTATTTCGAGATTGAGCTCATCACTGTAAAAATCTTGATCCGGTTCGTATGTCGGCTCATCAATTGAAGCAACTTGATCGCCCATATCAGCGATGAACCGAGAAATCGTATTATAATTTCTCTGACCAAACTGAAGCCTGCTCTGTGCGTGGCTTAGGTGAAGTTCTTCACGGGCACGCGTCATCCCCACATAACAAAGACGCCGCTCCTCCTCAAGTTCTTTCGGACCAGCTTCGTAAACTCGCGCCGAAGGGAATATGCCCTCTTCCATGCCAACCATAAATACAACCGGAAATTCCAACCCCTTCGCAGCATGAATTGTCATAAGTGTGACTTTTTCTTTGCCAGCTGACGTATCGGCACTCGAAACAAGCGCAACTTCTTCGAGAAACTCAGAAAGGTCTGCAAACACTTGCACCTCAGAGAGTAGCGAGCCGATGTTTGCATCTCGCTCTTCAGCTTGTGGCGTCCCATCGAGAAGGAATCCTCGATAGTTGGTTGACGAGAGCAATGCTTCGATAATTTCCGTTGGAGACCTACCGGCGTGGACCATTCCCTGAATATTTCGAAGTATCACTCCTAGACTCGTCAGTGAAGCGCGTGCACGAGCAGTTACCGTAGAAGTTTGTTCAACGTTATTGAGTGCCGCAATAATATCCATACCGCTATTTGATTGCCATAAGAGGAACTTCTCTAAGCTCGTCGCGCCAATTCCCCTCGTCGGAACATTGACGATTCGACTAAAACTCATACGATCACTTGGCTGATACACAAGACGAAGATACGCAATAACATCCTTGATTTCTTTACGATCATAAAACCTAACCCCGCCGACAAGTTGGTATGGGACACGTCGCAAACGCAGCGCACGTTCAAGCGTGTAGCTCTGCGCATTCGTACGATACAGGACTGCAAAATCGCCGTATCCACGAGCACCAATCATCATTTGACTTGCAACTCGGTCAGCCACAAGACTTGCTTCTTCTGTTTCATCGTATGTCGCATGGACTTGCACTGGCGCACCTTCTCCAAGATCTGTCCAAAGTTTCTTATCTGTACGTTCAATGTTTTTCGTAATGACGTTATTTGCAGCACTCAAAATAGCGGCAGTACTTCTATAATTTTGCTCAAGTTTTATCACTTTCGTTCCTGGAAAGTCTTTTTCGAAGTTCAAAATATTAGTGAAATCTGCACCACGCCAACTATATATTGATTGCCAGTCATCACCAACGACGCAAATATTATGCTCATCATTAACGAGTAATTTAACAATCGCATACTGGGCGGCATTCGTGTCTTGGTACTCATCAATAAGAATATGCTTAAAGTTTGTACGCCACTTTTTCCTCACCTCGGCGTCATCGCGAAGTAATCGGACCGTCTCAATGAGTAGATCATCAAAATCAAGTGCACCGGCTGCTTTTCGCATACGCTCGTATTGTGCATAAATGTCTGCAACTTGCTGCTCAAAAGGGTAATTTGCAGATGCCTGCATATCATCAGGAGTACGAAGTTCATTTTTTGCGTTTGAAATAATACTACTTACGGCTCTCGGCTTAATTTGCTTATCACCAATTGAGAGCTGCTTCATCGCCTGCTTGATAAGACCCTGTCGATCATCTTCGTCGTAAATAACATAGTTAGACTGAATACCAATCTTTGCGCCGTCAATACGAAGTAGTTTTACGCATATCCCATGAAATGTCCCCATCCAGGGCATAAATTGACGCTGCGCGCCGTCTTGACCAACAAGATGACCGAGCCTCTCACGCATCTCACGTGCAGCTTTGTTCGTAAAGGTCACCGCCAGAATTTCGTTTGGCCAAATGGATTCATGCTGAATCAAATAAGCTATACGATGAGTAAGTGTTTTTGTTTTTCCACTCCCAGCACCAGCAAGTATCAGGACGGGACCGGCAGTTGTTTCAACGGCAGAAGCTTGTGCCGCATTCAGTTCTTTTAGTAAATCCATTACTCTTTAG
>JACQGD010000004.1 GCA_016199685.1 Candidatus Saccharimonadota bacterium | reverse complement strand
TGTGCACGCTGTGCGTCCATTTCTTTCAATGTCTTCTCTACTGCGGCTTTGTCTGCTTCCATCTGTTTTTTGAGTGCTTTGATTGTATCAATAGAGCGCTTAAGTTGGTCACGTACCGATGAGCGATATTCTTGCTTATCAACGTAATCTCCGACATTTTCACTACTCGCAAGCATCTCGATAGTTGATATTTGACCGTCAACATAAAGGCTCGCGAGGGTTTTACCGAGTGCAACCTGAGAAGCTTCGATCTTTTTTTGATTTGCAGCAATATCTTCAATAAGCTTGTCGTGTTTTGCTTGGTTGATAGTGATCTGCGTTTCGAGTGCGCCTTTTTGGGCAGTGATTTCACTCAATCTATTTTGCAACGTGTCACCTTTTGCTCGAAGTTCACTCGCTTGAGACTGATACTGGTTCGCCGCTTGTTGAAGAGAGCGCATTTGGTCATCATATTTATCCGCGTAAGCACGAGTTGCGATGGTGAGTGGAGTTGCAACAGCAACAATAACCGATGTTACTACGAGGATCGCACGAGTTGTGCGCACTTTAAATAAAACTGGTGTGGTGGACCATTTGTTCATATACTTATACCCATCCTATTATACGCATCACCTATCGTCAATGCTTATGGTTTAGATTTATACCCTGAGATATTTTCGTGTCGCAAGAAGTGCCGAGATAACCCCGATCGATGCACCGGCAACGATCATCGCAAGTAAAACAAATGGAAGATACAGCGTCACTGCTTCGATTGTAGGCTGTATTGCAACACCGCTAATAATTCGGTCTTTAAGAAGATACAGTCCACCTACTCCAAGCCCTGTTGCAAGAAGCGCGGCAATGAAACCGTAGACAACAGCTTCGACAACAAAGGGTCCTCGTATGAAGCTCCTGTCAGCGCCAATGAGCTTCATCATCTGTATTTCTTCTTTGCGGTTAAAGATCGCCATACGAATCGTGTTGAAGACAATGAGTGATGAGATGATGATAAATATGACACTTGCGATGACACCTGCGCGCTCGGCGAACCCGACACCGTTACCGATGCTCTCAAT
>JACQGD010000003.1:3895-9468 GCA_016199685.1 Candidatus Saccharimonadota bacterium | reverse complement strand
TCTTAGTCGCACGAGATAAGTAGTTCTCAAGAAGTACTTTAATACAGCCTGCGATAGGAATTGAGATAATACCGCCGGCAACACCAAATACATATAGTCCAACGGTAACCGAAGCGAGAACTGCGAGCGCAGATA
Organism: Candidatus Saccharimonadota bacterium; assembly: GCA_016199685.1. GTDB lineage: Bacteria > Patescibacteriota > Saccharimonadia > Saccharimonadales > Saccharimonadaceae > JACQGD01. Next base: position 9,333 of record JACQGD010000003.1, on the reverse strand, counting down.
GTTCGACAGCCTTCGACTGAATCTTAGGTGAGACAAAGTTATTTTCAAATTGCTGGTAGAGAACAAAGTAGATGAGGAATGCGATTGCCGCAGGAAGACTATTGAGCACCAGAAGGAGAGTGATCAATATACCAGCAATTGTCGCACCAAACATAGGTACCAGTGAGAGTATAAATGTCGCCGCTGCAGCCGGCATAGCGAGGCTTGGATCGACTGTAGGGAAGAAGAAACTAAGTGCAAAAACGAATAATGCTGCGCACGTAGCACCGATTGCCGAGACTGTTAACTGCCCAGTAACGTAGCCAGTCACAACATTATACATACGGTCTGCAAGTAATTTATGGTTCTCCATTCGATCGTTATCATCGTAGAGCTTCCAGATTCTTCGAAGCCACGCTGGGCCCTCGATGAGCATAAGGAATGCGAGAACGAGCGTCAGGAACGCAGACGTGAGGAATGAAGCTAATGCGCTTAAGCTCGAAAGTATATTTGTCCCAATACTTGCAGCCCAACTTGTCGCGTTGCTCTTGACTGACTCTACAGCGTTATCGACTTGTGGCTGAAGATTGTACTTTTCGATCACTGTATCAAGACCGTGCCATTGATCAGTCGCCGAGGTAACCAGTCCTGGAACAGTATCAGCAAACTTCACTGATTGCTGAATTATTGGAGGGATTACCGCAAAGACAACTGCCCCAATAACCGCGACGACAGCGACAAACGCAAGTGCAGTACCTCCAACACGGCTTCGTCCCGGTAAAAGGTTTGCGAGCTTTGTGACGGGTCGGTTAAGTGCAAGTGCTAAAAAGAATGCAACTCCCAAAATAATGAGTGCGGTTTTCGCACTATAGATCGCAAATGCTGCGAGTGCAAATCCTATGACAACAAGCCAAAATCGGACAAACGTCTGTGTATCAATCTCAATGCGTACTTTCATATCTGTCAGTATATCCTAGATTATGTAAAAATAACAGCGCTAGATACCACGTACGATACGTGCGTTTTCGACCCGGCCCATCCCGAATCCATAGCGGTACAGCCCAGCCATAGCCACAACAAATGCAGCCAGCAATGCACACTGCGCAGGAAGTGGCTCAGCGAAAAGCAGAACAGCACCTGTGAGAAAGCCGCTGATCGTTGCGATCATTCCGACAGACGCGACTTTTACAGATGAGCGAGCGCCAAAAAGCGCCATTCCGACTGCACCCGACATAAGAAGGAGTGCTGCCGACATAGAGACAATATGAGTTAAAAGAATAAGTATATGCATACTCTAATCATAGCAAATCCTATCGCGATTACTATGTGTAAAACCTCATTACCACAGAATTATTTACTTTTTATTAAAAATATGTTATAATGATAATATATCCTATCTCAACCACGAATAGGAGCCAGTGTGTGCCTGCTGACTCAGGTGCATGAATCGAGACAGCAATGTCGGTCGAAAAGCGCGGCAACGTACTGGGCGGTAACCAGATGCAAGACCTCTACGTCGGCGTAGTACGTGTTTCAGATGGGATCGAGTACCCGCCACAGGCATTCGCAATCGCAAGAGAACTCTGTGGTCAATCAGGCTCAAGCTCGCTGTACGCAAGCATCCTGAGCGAGATGGAGACGGGCAGCAAGCATGCCAGAACAATCGTCGAACTCATCCCCGGAGCATCCGGAGAGGTGAGCGTCAAGGAACTGCAGTGGCTGCTCGACAACACCGAGCAATCCACACTCAACAACTACATTCGCGTGATGAGCAGCGTTCACGAATTGAGCAAGCTCATCAGGGATGCAGTCCACACTCACACCGGTGCGATTCTAGGCAAAGCAGCAATCAACGCACCACAATAACACACTCCACCTCAGCGAACATGTCGAGTAGAATACTCCACTTCGCCTCATGAGGTGGAGTATTCTATTTTTTTGAGTAGTAGTTAGCTAAAAATTCTTTTTTGAGATCATAGAATGACCCATCACTAATACTTGCACGAATATCATCGACAAGCTTGACGATAAATTGCTCGTTGTGAATCGTCGCAAGTGTGTTCGCAAGTAGCTCATCAGCACGGAAAAGATGGTGAAGGTACGCAGACGTAAAATTCTTGCACGTGTAGCATTCGCAGGTCTCGTCAAAAGGAGTAAAATCTTCTTTGAACTGTGCACGAGTAATGTTGACACGGCCAAACTTCGTATACAGCGCACCATTACGACCCACGCGAGCAGGTGAGACACAATCGAACGTATCGGCGCCATTTTCGATGCAATCAAATATGTCATCGGGCTCAGAGATACCAAGCATGTGCCTTGGCTTGTCCTCGGGCAGCTCTTCGCACATCCAGCGCACGTTATTGCCGATGTTACTTTTGCGCAGTGCACCACCGAGCCCATAGCCGGCGAAATCCATTTCACCTAAGAACTTGGAACACTGTCGCCTGAGATCTTCATAATCGGCACCTTGCACAACACCGAAAAGCGCCTGCGGTGGTCGGTGCGATCGCTCTTCGTTAAGTCGTTTATGCTCAGCTAAGCTTCGAACCGCCCACGGGTGTGTCCGTTGCTCAAGGCTCTCTACCTGGTAGTTGTAGTCATGAAACAACGTTGTCAGCTCATCAAACGCAAAGGTAATGTCAGCGCCGATGCCATGCTGAATCTGCATAGACAGTTCTGGTGTAAATCTCAATGCCTTCAGCGTTGCCTTGGTTCCTACAGGTATAAACGCAGGTGTCTGAATCGTCCCATGAGGTGTCGTGATTGTTCCCGTGCGTGCAAGCGCACCATCGAGGCGGGTATGTATTTCGAATTCAAGGGCATTTTTCATCTGTACTATCATATCATATTTTAACAGAGGTAGAGTATTGACTATTTTAAATAAATATGATAAAATACAATTATGACAATGGCTTTCAACATAGAGAAGCTCCGCGAAACTGGCGATCCAAAGGATGAAGCCAGGGCTGCGATGATTCAAAGCATCCTCGATGACCGAGGAGAGGACATTCCTCTTCCTGATTCTCATAGCATAGAAAACCTTGACACTTCTCCCGATACAAATATCTATTCGCTGACGCCAGTCGCGCAACAATTAGCTCGTTTCAGTTTTGCTGATCGCACCAATGCCCCGATCGAAATACTTGATACACCAGATATTGAACGAAGAATCAAACTTGATGAAGCATTTACGCACATTACTAGCCCTTACTTTCAGGCAGCTCAATCAAAAGTACCTATCGCTACCGAAACGAAAAACTGGGGTGAATCAACGGTGAAATGGCAAGCAGAGAAAATGCTCGGTACCGATCAGTTATATTGCTCTTTCTGGCTCACCTGTAAAAATGGGAAAAATGTTAACACTGCGCAAAGCCTTGAAGTACAATTTAGCCGTACTGAAAAGCCTCGTCGCAATAACGCTATCATACGACTCGATTTCGATGACAACGGAGTAAAAGAGATTACATTCCGCGACTCAAAATTCCTTTACGATCGTGATAAAGATAAGCTACTAAGTAGAATCGTCACTCAAAACGCACCTGAAAGAGCTCAGAAATACTTCGAGTCCAACCATATAGGTGGCATTGTCGGTGCGAAGAATCTCCAAGTACCACTGTCTATTAACCTCCGCGACACTCCGCTAATCATGAAAAGTGAAAACACGTGGTATAAGTATGAATTAGAATTTGATCCAATGCGAGGCATCTTTACCTCGGCGAGTACTAACAAAGCAGGAGTAAGGGGTATGAATGAATCTAAAGCCACAGTAATTCAACATAAAGATTTTGAACCTACCTACATCCTAGAGTACGTAAGCGATATACTCGGCGCAATACCACTTGAAGAAACAAATTATTAGTCTACGCTAAACTGAGTTAGAGTGATTCGAGGAACGTACGCGGAATCGGTGAAACTTGCACTTTTGATGAGCCGATGAACGCGTGGAGGATCTTATAGGCATCAAGATCGAATGGCTGCTCGCGTCGTATAAATACCGGTTCGCAGTCGGCCTCCTGCTCAATACTTCCGAGCACACGCCAGTCATCCACAACAAACCCTTTGCTTACTTCATCATCGACAGTTCGCTCCTGCACGATAACTGGGCTGTCATAGGGCCATGCATCAACACGGCGCGCATCAAACGCCTCATCGAGTCGCGCATTGTACGAGTGGGGCAGCTCTTCACCGACACACGCACCTTTGCATTTACCGAGCTGGTACGAAAAGCACGGACCCTTGGCTTTTTCGATGCCACATAGCTTAGGGCAGAGCTGAAATGTCTTTATGATAGTTTCGAGCGATGATTTTGCTTTTCCGCGATTTGTATATGTAGCGATAATCGACACTTCATCTGCTTGCGATGGGTCATCGAGAATACCTGTCGTGAGTGTCTTGTATCCATGCGCATCCTCTTGTTCTCTTATGGCGACGAGTTTTGAAATGCGACGGAGTTTGCGATTAAAAAGTGGCTGTTTTTCTTTGATAAGGTGAGACTCTAGGAGGAGCGCCTCAAGCTCGCCGCTTGTTTCTAAGTAGCGGATCCTTTTTACCTGCTGCGCCATCTTAAATTCTCGGTACTGCTCGCTATCTTGATTAAAGTGGCTCATGACGCGCCGTCGAATCGTAATACTTTTGCCGATGTAAAGCGGCGCTCCGTCGTCATCTTCAAAAAAGTACACGCCAGGAGTATCAGGAAGGGCATTGATATCCTGCCAAGTGATGCTTGGCGGCAGCGCTTGGTATTTCTGTTGCTTCTTGAATGCGACTGTTACATCATCTACCGAAAAGTCACGCGCAACGATTTGGACGAATTGCCAGAGTGCATGGGCATCGTCGTACGCACGGTGACGGTCTGTAAACGATAAGTTATGCCGCTCAATGAGACTCGCCAATTTGTGACTCTTTTGCTCAGGGTACAGGGCACGACTCAGACGAACCGTACAAAAAAGGCGAGGCGAGAAATCCATACCAACGCGGCGAAACTCTGATTTGAGAAAAGAGAAGTCAAACCGTACGTTATGCGCGACAAATAACGCACCTTCCATCACTTCATAGAGTCGCTCAGCAATCCTATCGAAATACGGCGCATCGGCGACATCGCTCGTCTTGATACCCGTAATGCCAGTAATGAACCGGGGGATGTTTTTGCCGGGGTTGATGAGACTTTTGAACTCGTCGGTAATCTTGCCATTTTCGACGCGAATCGCTGCCACCTCGATGACATGGCCATTTGTATAGTTCATGCCGTCCGTTTCAACGTCGACAAACACCATCGGTCCCCGATACTCTCCAAGTGTAAACTCCATATATTCTATTATACTCTCTCGAATGCACGTCATACACCGTTCATACTTGGTGATAATTTGCCGTAGAAAAGCTTAAGAATTATTTAAAGAGTTGTAAAAAACACCTGTTGCATTGACCGCTCTACTGACCCCAGGACTATAATAAGGATA
>JACQGD010000003.1:0-3846 GCA_016199685.1 Candidatus Saccharimonadota bacterium | reverse complement strand
TTTCCACTCGCAGACTAATAAAACCCAAGTTGGCATGCTCCGGCCCCTGTCAAACTTACATATCACTACTTCAGACATCCATAACAAATAGTTAGCGGTCATATTTGTTTAGTCTCGTAGTTCCACCCAATAAATCCGCACTGACACACCATTACCTTGTTGTCAGTATTTTTTTACTCAAATTAAAACGAGATCCGAAGAGGGGGAATAGGAAATGAAAAATTTAATTAACACACCAGTGACTATCACAAGCATGGGATTTGGACGCGACATGCGCGCAATTCCACGCCGCATGGAGTACGAAGGTCGAAGTATAGATTTCATCGACAACGGCCTGCGAACAATCATCCAAAAAGGTGAGCGAATCGCACAAGTGCTAACCATGAGTGATGGCGACCGTGACTTTCACCTAAGAAGTGACAATCACGGCGGAAGCTGGACGCTGCTGAGCATTGGCTAGTACGTACCTTACACAGAAAAAGACCTCGACGACAAACGAGGTCTTTTTCTTTGCTTATACTTTGTTTTTTAAACACAGAAGCATACAATTGGTCACACTATGAGCGAATACACCCGATTGATAACAGACACTATAGTTTTCGAAGCACTCCAAGGAAATAACGTCATCGACGAAGACAACATGAAAGCAAGACAGCTTCAGGATATATTGAACAACTCCACCGACTCAATGGAGAAAAAGGCGAAAGTTGCAACCTCGATGATCACAAAATTAGATAAAGAGTGTCACCATACAGACAAAGAGGTCGTAGTGAGCGGTCGAATTATGACACGAGAAATTGAACTGAGCGGAATCGAATTCTTAAATAAAGAGGATGTTAGCATCGAGCCGGAAGCCCTCAAGACAATAGAGAGAACGGTCGAAGATACAGCAGCAATTTCACGAGGGTATGTCGCGATAGTCAACCCCGAAGAAGAAACCTTTACTTTCTACCAGGTGATCGAAACAAATTTTTACTCAATCAGCGTCCCAAGTCATGGGTCAAATGTTGCACAATCAGGCAAAGCGTTTGTACCGTTAGATAATACAAGCTACGTCAGTCTTGCAGATTTTGAAAACGAAAACATACCGAACAATAAATTACTTGATATTTATGCTCCCGATCTACTCGATGCAATCGACGAAATTCTCGACAGCATCGAGATAGACCCTGAGAATCTTAATATAATACTCAAACAACTTAGTGAGCTCGATATAAAAGCACTGTGTACCGATATATATTCTGATTCATTTGCAGAAATAAGGCTTCATATTGAAGCATACCTTTCGATACTGGTCGACTATAAAAAACACACACCTTACTATGTAAGTGGTGCTAAAAATGCATATGCGATCCAAGACGGCAAGAGAGAAGAAGTGCGAATACGTGACGGCCAACAAATCCCCGGTTATCTTAACCGAATCATACTCGCTGAAGAAATGAGGGGCATTGCAGTCGAGTTGGTCATGCCATTTTCTAATGGATATCTATACCCTGTCCAGTACACGATCGACCAAGATACTCACCTTAACGCAATGGAAACGTTTCCTGCGCTAGCTGCTGACCATTCAAGTTAGATTTGTGTAGCTTTATCTGAAACGACTTCACCCTCAACCGCATCTTCTTTTTTAGGTCCATCTCGCTCAACTACGAGCGTGCATTCACTCAGTAGGGCAGCAATTGCGCCGACAGCTGCGAGCACCGGAGCAAACACTGCGCCGACAACGCCAATAGTCAGTGGCAACTCGACAACCGTCTTACCTTCTTTATTTTTGATGATTATCTTGCGGACATTACCTTCGTTGATAAGTTGCTTCACTTTCGCAAGAAGTTCGTCGCCTTTTACTTTGAATTCTTCAGTTGTATTTGCCATGTTAGCCATTATCTTTCGTCGTTTGCTTTAATTCACTTGCTTTCTTGAGTACTGTCACGCCATTATGGTCGTTTATGACAACTGCAGGGTTGTCATCTGTTCCGTTACGCACTATCATTTTGCCCTTTGACTCTATAGTGGTGCGCTTAGCATGTACAGACTCGATTGTCCCGTGACCCATGCCGTTTGCCCATTTCCATGCGACATAATCGCCTTTTTTAAAACTGGTCATAGTTCTGATTATAGCGGGCTGAGGAATACTCGCAGTGAAATAGTTCATATTTCTCTTGACCAAACAGAAGCGGTTTCGTATAACTATAGACAAATGGTATGTGCAATATGCAAGGATTTGAATTAGTACTATGGGGCAGTACGAAACAACGCGTGTTCGTCAACCTCATTTTCCACCTCTCGACGCATCGTTATTGCTCCATCGAACACGTAAAGGTAGAATTAAATCATTCGATAAATTGCCGATGCCAACGAACGAGTACGGAGTTCCGGATGCAGATAGTATTCTTGAGGCATCCCTTGAAACGCTATCATCTGAATACATAATCCCTACTACAAGTAACGTTCACCACCTAGTGTACCCTCGTCGGAGATATCACGATCACCCTAGCGGACTTTCTACGCCCGCGCAGTACAGAGAATCAGCGTCGCTCATGCGGCGGATCTCAATCCCCATACACAATTACTGGCACGAAGTATTTGAAGATCCTGTTGAGCCGCCAATGGATGTAATGTATCAATGGGTAAAAGAGCAGTCTCGGGTAGATCAATTATATTATTTCGGTAAGACCGCTATTCAACTTGCTCGGTCTAAATACGATGAAGTGTCTAACATCGAGATAATTGAACATCGCTTGAAGTTTCAGAACGTACAAGATTCACTACTATTAAAAAGTCTATTCTACGATTTTCTTGATTCTTACGATGACAGTCAGCTAGGACTACTGCCAGACCGTGAATGGCTAGCAACCATTCCATTTGAAAAAGCCACTCGTGAACTTGGCGTCTTAGCAGGTGCGAGAGCACTCGATATTAGACGAGATAGTCATAAGAAAATTAAAGAAATTGGATTTTCTGAGGAAATGTAAAACTCCGCACGGTGATGTACGGAGTTTTATTAACGTTACTTAAGCAACTTTTGCTTTAGGTTCTTTTCGTTTCTCTTTACGCTTGTTCTGACCTTTTGCCATAGTAATCCTTTCAAATTCAGTAGTTTTTGCCGTGTATGAATTAAGATTTACTTGCTCATAGTGCTATAAACTTCTCCTATACTTAGTATACACCTAGTTGATAGCCACAAGCTCGATATCAAACACAAGGTCTGAGTTCGCAGGAATATTCGCAGAAGGTGAGCTGGCTCCATATGCCTGAGCGGCAGGGATGACTAGCCGTCGTTTACCACCGACTTTCATACCTGGAACTCCGTCAGTCCACCCTTTGATGACTTGATTAAGTCCAAAGCTAATTGGATTACCGAAGTCGATCGATGACTGGAAGATCGTCCCGTCTGCCACGAGCGCACCGGTATAATGCGCAGTGATCGTCGCCCCTGGCTGCACTTCATCGCCAGTTCCTTCAACGATATCAAGTATCTCAAGTTGCTCTACAGTTCCACGTGGGTCGAATCCTTCAAGTTTTGTACCTTCTAATGCCATTTCAGCCTCCTTATGTCGTTTGTTGTCTCATTATATCAAGTATATTCATATTTGCCTGAGCAACGTGTAATATTTCTTACGGACGATACTAGAGAGGTGGTCTATAGTGAGCCGTAAGAAAGGTACTTTATTTATGAGCGAACCAGCAGTATACGAATTTGAAGGTATTATTTACGAAAATAGTGGGGAATTTCTCGACGTACTCGCCCATGAGTACAAGACAGGCGACAAAGAAGTCGTTATTACATTGCTTGAAGATTACGGCTTCGACCGATCGGATATAGGGGCGTAGCACTGTGGGCATACA
>JACQGD010000002.1 GCA_016199685.1 Candidatus Saccharimonadota bacterium | reverse complement strand
CTTAATAGAAATGTATGGCGGGACGGTTAAGTCCGCTGTTCCACAGGATAATTATTGCTTCGTTACACATAATACTAAAGACTTCTCTGATATAGATGGTGATCTATGATTACCTCATCCAGACTTTTCAGGCCACTTTAGCTCTCCTAGTTCACGGTATTTTACATCTCTCCAAACCGCTTTGTTAACATATCTACCTGACGAAATGACTGAGCTTAGCCTTGAAATTGATTTTAACGAAGAGCCGAGAGCACTGAGCGAAGTGCTGCCTTACCTCAATAAACTCCAAGAACAGATCTGGTATAACAGGCACAAAAATCGTGAGCAAAAAATTGAAGCAGGTGAAATTAAATTAGTTAAGAAATATCAGCCAGGAAACGCCCATTCAACGATTGTTCAAGATATTTGGCAAGGAGCTCAAGAGGCAGCATACAGAGTTGAAACTGATTATGGACTCGATGAGCTTGGTCCGTGGGATGATTTTGAGTGGGGATTTCTTAACGGTAAGATGGCTGCTATTAGGTGGATGGCTACTCTACGCTTATTTTAGGTAAAGATTCGACCCTAGCGTGTCTGATATAATTAAATAATGACAAAGCTCAAACACGATAGCCACAAGCCGTCTCCTAAGCCCAAAGAGAGTGGTAATGGACTTGCTCTAGGAATTGGTATCGGAATGGGTCTGGGTGCTGCTGCAGGCGGCCTCTTTTTTGACAACATCGGCATGGGGATTGCAATAGGGCTATGTTTTGGCGTAGCGATTGGAACGTGGATTGACGCCTCGCCGCAACAATCAAAAAAATAGCATTACCCTATTACAGTATTATCATTGGCTAGTTCTATAAATGCTTCAATTTGCTATACTAAGCATAATGAATATCAAAACGAATATACCGTTCTCTGAACTAACGACTATGAAGCTCGGTGGCCCTGCAAAGTTTCTTGCCGAGGCAACTACTGTGCAAGAGCTCGTCGATCTTTACCGCAATGCAAAGCGACTAGGCCAAAGAGTACTCATTATCGGTGGCGGTAGCAATCTTATCGTCAAAGACAAAGGGTTCGATGGACTCGTTATAAAGAACCGTATACCTGGCTTCAGTGTGATTGAAGACGACGGCGCATCGCAAACGATCAAAATTGGCGCCGGTGAAGACTGGGATTCGGTTGTCGCACGATCTGTCGACATGGGCCTGAGTGGCATCGAAGCTCTCTCTGCAATTCCAGGCGTATCCGGAGCTGCCCCGATTCAAAATATCGGTGCGTATGGCCAAGAAATTGCCGATACGCTCGTGTACGTCGAAGCGTATGATAGTCAAACTGACACGCTCGTCAAGTTAAGCTGGGAAGATTGTGGCTTCTCGTATCGTCACAGTATTTTTCGTGGTTCTGCTCAAGGCCGATTTGCAATTACGGCGATCGTACTGAAACTGTACAAAAAATCTCCAACACCGCCCTTCTATGCAGCAATAGAAAAATATTTTGAAGAACTCGCTATTACTGATTACACTCTTGCTGCGGTACGAAACGCCGTTATAACTATACGTACCAATAAGCTACCTGACCCGGTGCAGCACCCAAACAGTGGATCTTTCTTCAAGAATATTGTCGTCGAAAAATGGCAGGCAAATGCGATCTTAGAAAAGTACCCCGACATGCCGTCGTATAAGATGGATGGAGATCACCTTAAAATCCCTACAGGCTGGCTCATTGAAACCGCAGACCTAAAGGGCGAGTTACTCCATGGCATGCGAATTCATACAGGCAACGCACTCGTCCTCATCAATGAATCGGCGACGAGCTATGCGGACCTCGCCGCCGCTCGTGATGAGATTATCTCGACTGTTCGTGACAAATTCCAGGTCACAATTGAGCAAGAACCACTTGAGATTTAGCTGACAACTGTGCATTTTGTTAACTTTACCTCTGTAAATAATTCACAAATAAGGTATTGCGCTAACGGTTATTTTCCTTTATAGTACAACCATAACATAACCAATAATTAGGGGGCATTCATTGTTATGAGTCTTCAGGAAATAAAAAAATTAAAGAATCAAAAGGGCTTCACTATCGTTGAGCTTTTGATCGTTATCGTTGTGATCGGTATTTTGGCAGCAATTGTTATCGTTGCATATCAGGGTATTACACAGCGCGCAAAAGCAACAGGCTACCAAACTGATGCAGTTGCTATATCAAAGGTTGCAGAAGCAATCAACGCCGATACATCGAACGGCTATCCGCAAGCGCTTGCAGCATTTACGCCAGCGGGCTTCACAACTTCGAAGTTACCTACTGGCGTAATACCAGCAGTGACGACTGGTACTGTAACAAATACAGATTCTAGCGGAGCAGCAGCGCCGACGCTTGGTACACAAACATGGGCAACATACACAAACACAACAACTGGTGATCACTACTACTCATTCAAGGCATGTGGTGGAACAACGGGACTTACAATTTATTATTGGACAAACGGTTCAACAGTAGGTAAGCAAAACGCAGGCACAGGCTGCTAAGTCTAGCTAGACAATAATACTACTTTTAGCGGCAGCTTACGAGCTGCCGCTAACCCATTAAAAAGGAATTATTCTATGCGTAGGAATTTAAGTAAACAAAAGGGCTTCACTATCGTTGAGCTTTTGATCGTTATCGTTGTGATCGGTATTTTGGCGGCAATTGTTATCGTTGCATATCAGGGTATTACACAGCGCGCAAAAGCAACTGATTATCAGACAGATGCCGTTGCTATATCAAAGGTTGCAGAAGCAATCAACGCCGATACATCGAACGGCTATCCACAAACACTGGCAGCATTTTCGCCAGCAGGCTTCACAACTTCGAAGTTACCGAGTGGAGTCATCCCCGCCTTTACTACTGGCACTGTAACTAATACCGATGCAAGCACGAACACTCCTCCAACAGGCCTTGGTACGCAAACATGGGCAACATATGCAGACAGTAGCACCGGAAATATATATTATTCCGTCAAAGCATGTAGTGGCACCACGGGACTTACAGTTTATTACTGGACAAATAGTTCAACCGTCGGTAAGAGAAACGCAGGCACCGGCTGTTAAGATTAACTAGATAATCAAAAAAGATGGATGCTATACAGCATTCATCTTTTTATTGATACACCGTTCAGCTATCGCTCGGCAGAGGAAATTGAGCGGTGAGCTCTTGTACTTCACTGCGAATTTCTGCAAGCTTCGCATCATCATCTCGCGCATCGATCGCCTGCTTCATCCACTCGGCTAGTTGCGCCATGTGCTCTTCGCGCAGTCCACGAGTTGTGAGTGCAGGCGTACCCATGCGGATCCCACTTGGTCGGAAAGGTGGGAGCGGATCATCAGGAATACTATTTGCATTAAGTGTTATGCCGATCGCATCGAGTGCAATTTCGGCAGTCTTGCCGTCAACGCCGAAGCTTCTGTTGATATCCGCTAAGATCAAGTGATTACTCGTACCACCTGTGATGAGATTGAACCCGCGTTTTTGAAGTTCATCCGCAAGTACGGCCGCATTTTTGACAACCTGCGCTACATACTCTTTGAACTCCGGCTGCAATGCTTCACGAAACGCTACTGCCTTTGCAGCGATAACATGCATATGTGGACCACCCTGCGTGCCTGGGAAAATTGAACGATCAATAAGTGTCGGGATATTTTCGAGCGTTTTCTCTGGTTTCTTAAGAGGATTTCCAACAGTTCCCATTGAGAGAATGAGGCCGCCGCGTGGACCGCGAAGTGTCTTGTGTGTCGTGGTAGTAATTACGTGAAATCCATAGTCAAACGGATTTTTCGCCACACCGCCAGCGATGAGGCCAGCTACGTGTGCCATATCCGCCATAAGCAACGCACCGACTTCGTTGCCGATCGCAGCGAACTTCTCGTAGTCAAGTTCTCGCGGATAGGCGCTAAATCCGGCGAGGATGATTTTTGGCTTGTGCTCTAGTGCAAGTGAGCGGAGCTGTTCATAATCGATTTCTCCTGTCTCAACATCCTTCATCTTATAACGTATGAAATTATACAGCTGCGCACTGCGCGTCACGGGAGCTCCATGTGTTAAGTGACCGCCGTGAGACAAATCCATTGCAAGTACAGTATCACCTGGCTCAAGCCATGCGTTATATACTGCTTCGTTTGCCGGAGCACCAGAATGAGGCTGCACGTTTGCGTGATCGGCGTTGAAAAGTTGCTTAGCGCGATCAATAGCAATCTGCTCAACCTGATCGGTAAACTCTTGACCACCATAGTATCGGCGTCCAGGATACCCTTCGGAATACTTGTTCGTAAAAATGCTACCAAGTGCAGTCAAGACATCGCGCGAAACATAATTTTCGCTCGGAATCAGCTCGAGGCCTTCGCGTTGGCGCTTTTCTTCAAGCGCGATCAAATCAGCAATTTTTGTATCTTTCATGACATCGTTCTCCTACTACCGTCTATTATACAGTATTGACGATATATCATAAATGATATAATATTGTACGTATGGAATCAGAAGACTACAAAGTCAAGATAGGTAATCTTATTCAAGAAAGCCGCTTGCATCGGGGGTATACACAAGCTCAATTAGCAGAGGCGCTCAGCACGAGTCAAAGCGCTATTAACCGGATCGAAAAGGGTGGACAAAACATCAGCCTCGAGATGATTGCGCGTATCAGTGATGTGCTGTCGCATGATATAATGACGCTTAATCATTCAGGTAAAATTAACTTTCGTGTGAATGGCGGTAAAAAGCTCCACGGCGAGATTGAAGTGAAGACGAGTAAAAACGCAGCTGTTGCACTTCTCTGCGCAGCACTCCTTAACCGCGGCAAAACAACACTTCGCCGCGTGGCACGTATCGAAGAGGTAAACCGAATTATCGAAGTGCTCCAAAGCATTGGGGTAAAAGTTCGCTGGCTCAATGAGAGCAACGATCTTGAGATCACTCCCCCAGCGAAAT
>JACQGD010000001.1:16646-31756 GCA_016199685.1 Candidatus Saccharimonadota bacterium | reverse complement strand
CGCTCTCTCGGGGCAAACCCTACGCTCGTCACAGGGATATCACTCGTTGACGCATATCTATGGATTAAAACACCCGGAGACAGCGATGGAGCGTGCGGTAATGATGCGCCAGCAGCAGGGCAGTGGTGGCAGCCGTATGCTGACATGCTCTATGCCAATCGTAAAAAGTAATAATACGATGCAGTATAGGTAGCACTAAGCAGCGCGATGAGCGATATCGATACCCTGGCCGCCATTAGGATTCGGCAGCAGTTGCGTAATGCCCCCGTGACGTATGGCTGTACTCGCCATGATAGCGGCTGTTGTAGCAGGCAATCTATGTGAAATAGCTTCTGTGTAGCGCGGCATAGCCCACATGTCAAAAGCGTAGAATGGTGCGTTTTCAGCATAAGCTTGTTGTGTTTGAAAAATCGTACCTTCCCGATGATTACTGATAAGTGTCGCACCAGCATGGTTTTCGAACGCAAGTTCTGATCGTTCGACACCGCGTTCATGCATGTGCGCCTCTTCGCGCTCGGCGCTGTCGTAATAGGATGGATCCGAGAACTGCTCATAGTATCTTTGAGCTCCGCTGAACTCTGCGTCAGATATATCCCGCCCAAGTATGACGCCGGCGCGCAGACGAGTCTCCGGCGCAGTTGCTTCATCGGTAATACATCGCGCTACCACAGCGGCACCTAGCTCAGCTGCACACTTTTCGTGGGTTCGCGCCTCAAATCCACTCGCCGCTAGGTCATGAGAAATATAGGCCGCCATAACACCAACAGGCACACGACGGGCTTCTTTATTGCCTTGTATAGAAAGTGCTGCAAGGGTATCTTTTGCTAAACCAAATGGTCCAGCTGCAATACGTACAGCGTCTCTCCGCAGCGCGTAGCCACGATCATCGACACATTCGACGGCGAGCTTTTGATCGGGCTGGGCAGTTGTATAGAACATATCAAAAACGTTTATCATATCTAAGAATCCTTTTAATTAGATCTTACGATATCAGGCGTAATACATGCTGGTTTTGGCGAGCGAAGCCAGTACACATTGCGTCCGATATTGTTTGCATTTACTTGCTTTATGCGAAGTACTTTCGTAGTTTACTCCCGAGTAAGTGAACTTGCAATACTTTTTTATTGATTTTTCTTACTACATATTCTATAATATCATAAATATGATAAAAAAGCAAGAGCATCATAGCAACACCCTCTTCAAGATAGATCAAGCGGTGCTCGAAGCTGACTTTGAAATGCTCGGGGACTATGGCACTGACAACTTGGAACTACTTAAAAAGATTTGGATGGATGATTCGCTTGAGCACAACCCATCACATGAACTCCTGACACTTTCACTACGACCAGAGCTAGAGGATAACGACCAAATACGGCGAGCCTACCGAGCAGGTGTGCTTGTTGGCACCATTATCATGCGGCAGCGGTTACAGGCAATCGACGCCGACTACTCCGTGGTTGAACTTTCACGGACGCCAGTCATTTCTATTGGCGATCGAGGAAAGCACTATGAACAATTCCCAACTATCAGCGCTGACATAAAGCTTTCTCGCTTTGCGCTTAGTCAATTTTTTGATAGCACTGTCGATATAGCCGAGCACCTCAAAACGACTCTTGAGGCTAATTGGCTGCACAATAAAAATACATTTTTACCAGAAGTCACCGCGGATGCTCCGCGAAATGACTGGCTGGCAGTAGGTATAGGCGATACGCTTGCGCTCTATGGGACACTGTACGCCTCGAATACGGGACTCGAAATACCAAACTTTGAAACAAAGCAGCTTGCCAATGAACCAATGCTCCATCCTGTGACTTCGCCAAAAACTAAGACGACCTAAACGCACTTTCGTGTCGACTGGTATGATGCATGCCAAAGAATACTTTCATATACAGACGAACTGCCGCAACGCCCATGACAAAATAGGCGATACAAAACAAAACGATTAACGGTGCGTACCCACCCGGAATCATGCTCAGCAATGCTTCCTGCGCCAAGAACGACGGGCTGATAGGAAATGCCATGAAAAGTAGTACAGCAACAAACATTATATTAGCGACATACGGGTGAGTGTAGACGACGCCGTGATAGTCGACTAACGTGTCGTTCTCGCCTTGCTGGCGCACGGCACGCAGGCATACGTGTCCAAGCACATAAGCTGCTACAATACCCACGCTATACAATACTAAGTAGTGCCAGCCATTGAGCATCGCTGCAAGAAACAGCATTGCATATAGGTGCCCGAGCCCAAGCAGGTTCCATGCCACTCGCGCCGAGCGTTTTGTACTGTAGGCTCGAATATACAAAAGGCAGCTCGCGCTCGCACATGCAACTGCGATAGCAAGTGACGCATTTTTACTAAGAAACCCTAAGAATGAGAGACCTACTGCGACCAGAAGCACAATAAGGAGTGACGTCTGCGCGGCAGCCGTATCGAGAATAGCGAAGCGACGACCTAACGATTTGAGAGGACCCCACAAATACTTGCGCATGGCCGCATTCATATTCCACTCTTTGATACCAAGTATGTAGAAACTACCGTAAAGCTTACCAAGAAGCGTACGTTTAATCTTGTGGATTGGTGGCGTAAAGTAAAAGAACTGATCGTGTACCAAATAGCCCACGATTGACGGTGAAATAAGCAACTGATAGGCACGCAGTGCTGCGTTAGACACAAAATGAATGAGCACCAACCAATACAACCCGAGCGCCAGCTCAATGAACATGATACCGATTTGCGCGATCGATGAATACGCAATCTGCGTTTTAGCGGATGATTGTACGCGGGCGATAGATGCGGCAATGATAGCCGTCACTAAGCCAGACAAACCAACTGCAACGTGAAGCACAACGTTCGCTTCCCATAGTGGATACGTTCGTAGGAGAAGGAATAATCCCATATGCACCGACAACGCTCCGTAAAAAATAGCACTCGATGTCGTCGGCCCTTCCATAGCTCGTGGCAACCAGTAGGAGAAAGGGAACTGAGCAGACTTCACCATCGCGACGATCAGTAGCAATACGCCGAGTAATACAATTTGACCGGTATGCTCTGCGGCAGCGCTACTCAGCTCGGCAAATGGCACACTCGCATGAAACACATGATGCGCATACAATAATGCAGCGAGTAAAAATGCATCGCCTATACGATATACGGAGAAAACTTTGAGTGCATTGCGTGCGGGCAGGTACCGATCACGATAAAACGCGATCAGTAGCACAGAACTAATACCGATCAGCTCCCAACCGACAAATAATACTTCGAAATTACCCGCTAGCAGTATGAGAGAAAGTCCGGTCAAGAAGAGGAATATCGTCACATAAACTCGTTTAAACCCTTGCTCCCGGTGGAGGTAATATTTGCTGAATATCGAGATCAGCATAATCATGAGCGCCGTCATCACCAAGAATACGGCTGCCGTAACGTCAAACAGTAACTTTACTGCGAATGTATAAGCGGGACTGCTAAATAATGTGCCCAGGTGAACCGTGAGCGGCGCAGCACCGCTGACAATCCACGCCACGGTCAGCGTTGCCACGACTAAGAATTCAATGACTAGAATCGTTATGGCTACTGTAAAAATCGCCTGTTCGCGTGCACGAGGAATCAACAAGCAACCAATAAAGCCAAAAACTGGAAGGAGTAAGAGAAGTGTCAGTAAGTGTGTCATCATGATGTTATTTGATTATATGTACCGGTAAGTTTTCTTGTGTCGCATCGAGCAGGCGATTTGTCTTCATCTTGCCTGCAGTTTCAAACCTTCGCGACAGATCTTTTACTACCGGAAGGTCATGAGCGAGTGTTGTGTAAGGGACGAATGAATCACCTCGCCATACATAGTGACGCTGTTCATCAGGATGATAAGCCACGAGGTTGATCCAGCCTTTTTCGAACCACTCATAAAGAGATGGGTCGGATTTAATCACTTTTTCAACCACTTCCGGGTAATGCTCCACGATCATGAGTAATCGCACTGGGTCGTGCACTTCAACCATCTGAAGTGGCAGGCCAGAACGTAGGTCACCGTCACTGCTATTGGCAACACCTACTAGTCCCATGACGTTATGCGGTAGTTTAGTCCCCGCACCAAGTTTATAATTGTCCATGCGCGAGAAGAAATATTCCAAATTAATCCCACCGCAGACACCAGCGAGTGGTGTAATAACGCTGACCAGCAGCTTACCCTCCGGGTCTGTAGTGTAATCGTATGAGTTCAAAAACGCGCGGCGATCAAGGAATAGACGCTTCGTCAGATCCCGGCGACCGATGATGCATAGTGCATTCGTCCCATGCCCTAGCTCTGGGCGCGGCTCGAAGTACGAGACCGAGCGTTTCTTGATATCGCGGCGGATCTTTTTGATATCTTGAGTAGTGCCGATTGATTTGAAACGGCGCGAGCGTTCTTTCGCGTTTAGATCGAGCGCACTTTCGAACGATTGTTTGTTGATAGCGTGGCGCTCAGCATTGTCCGTCGAGAGAACGTGCTCGTCGTAGAACAACACTTCATCAGATGCTGTGTCGTGTAAGGCACCGACAAACTGTGTCGACTCTGGAATAGCAACACCGCGACGAGCAAGCTCAGCACGGACATCGGCTCTATTTGCCATTGCAGCAAACACACGAGCGTTCACTAGACCGGGACGACCATTACACGCACCGCAGTCGTGTGCGCCGTGATGTGGGTTATTAGCACTACTCGACCCATGACCCATGACGTATACTATCGATGCAAAATCACGTGCGAGGCCAATACAGCGCAAGGTTTTCTCGACGCGATCAGCCATCTCAAGGATAGTAAAGCCGATCTGCAACCCGTCTTTGTCGAACTCACCGGTATGGACAATCGTTAGCTCTGCCGCTGGATTCATATGTGAAAAAGCATCGGCGATCGCCGGGCTCATCGTCGGATTGACAAGGTTGAGAACCAGTTTACCGAGCGCCGGAATACCAAGAAGGTACGACGCCAAGAAGCCGCGGGCAAGTCGATGTGAATGCTTCGTATAGATGATTTCTTTGCCGTGCGGCGCGTGCTCGGTAGTTTCGATTTCTTTCACCAAATAGTTTGGTGTCATAGGTGCGGGGCAGAGTTTATCGTAGAACTTGGCATGTGCAGGATGAAAATAAAACTCAACACCAAAAAATCCAGGTGAACCGAGCGTTTCACATTTGGGATCGATCTGTTCTATATGAGTACGCAGCGAGTATTCACGATCATCAATACAAAAAATTGCTTGGAAACTTTCAGGTGATTTTTTTAGAGACTTTTCAGCACCTTTGCTTGGTGCGGTCTCGAGCACGCCCTCGAGTACTGTGTCATAGTACGCCCACTCAAATGCGTCTTGCCATAGGCGTAGCACTTCTTGCAAATCATCAAATGGTTCATCCACCAGCAGATCAACCGGTGGCTCGGTCGCGAGCTCACCAAGAGGCAGCCAGTCCTTCCCTAAACGGTCGGTTAGTGCATCGATCTCAAGCACTAGCTCAAGTACGATCATATCTCTGAGTGAGACCTTTTTGCTATACATTAGCGCCTCAGGCTTGTCTTCGAGTGTCGAAACCAGACCCGACCAACCGCGATGCGCAAACTGCTGATCGTAGATATATTGCTCGTAGTACAATGTGCGCTTTTTACCAACTATACGTTCTAAGAGCGACTGTATCGTCGTGTTTTTTGCGTGCAACAGCTTGCGCGCGGTATCAGTTGCAAAAAAACTTGTTGCGCTATGCTGCTCAAGCAATCGGACTGCTGCAAGCAACCCTTTGTCTTCATACGGAAACGGCGTTACAGCGATACCTTGATCGATATAACTCGCCACAATACGAAACAGTAGCGGCTGTACGGCGTTATCAAGATCAATAGGGTAGTGGTTCGCCCACTCTCGGCGCAGACGACCTACTCGAGGCTCGATCGTTTCGTCATAGCCACCATTTAGAAGTTTTGTGCGCCACTCGGGTAGGTGATTCTTACCTTTGCGCTCTATAACTACCGCATCCACAATTGCTGACGTTATTCGCCCAATCTTATAGAGGTCACGATACTCCGCCAGCGAAAATGTTGTCTGAAACCCAAACATCGTTTGCGCTTTAAAGATAGCGTCATAAAATTGCATATCCTGAAACGCATGAAGTGTATTATGGTGCACAAAATCTTTTAACGGACCCTGTGACGGTAGATAGTGTTTGAGTACGTGCAACAGATGCTGTTCGTCAAAATGGGTGGTCGATTCAGTGGGCATATGTTTCGTTTCTTTATAAAATTTCCAAATTTATATTGTACGCTCATCTGAGAGCTTTGCCAATGCTTGTATTCTGTCAACAGAAACCCATCGTATCTAAAATAACAATCTCAGCCACATTACTAACGAAGACTGAGGGATATTTACTTTTTATAGTAATTATGCTATAATAAAATAATGTGGATATTCCACACCGATTCGGACTACCCGGATTGAACCTTTCAGGAGGCTCACTTGAAGCTTTCACGTTTCGTTGCAGCTTTGGCAGTGGCGACGACAATTGCACTTTCGAGTGCAGGCATGGCTCTTGCGAACCCGAGCGCAGGCATTCCAGATACGTCTGGATTCGTCGGCCTCAAGGCGATTCAGCCCGAATGCGGACCGACAGCGAATACGTTCGCAGTCGTCGGTCAGTACGTGGGGTATCAGGAGGCAACGCTTCGTCTCCAACGCTTGGTAAACATCGAGAACGGTGTGTACCAGTGGATCAATGCTGGTGACTACGACGGACTATCGGTACTCCTCAATGGCCGAGAGGTCAGCGGAGAGGACCTTCAGCCAGGCGCACCGCAGCTCACAGTCGAGTACGGCGACATATTCCAGCTGTCGCACTCCCACGAAGCAGATGGGAGTACGTACATCTACAGACTTCTCGTCGCCATCGGCGATCAAGAAGAGCAGCTCAGAATCGACAGACTGAGTGTGGAGTTTCCGGGCCCCGAATCGTGCAGCGACGTCACGCTGCTGGGATACGCCGGCGTCTAGTTCGTACAGCGAACAAGCTCGTCGAGAGATATGTTACTACTTAGTAGTGGGATGTCTCTCGGCGAGTGTTTTCTTTTAAAAAATAAGTATATGTGTTATAATATTTTAATTGTAGCACCGTGCTACATATGACGACAGGGGACTACCATTACTGGTCTTGTGAAAGCGCTCTTCGGAGCATTCATTGTGGCTGGCGTACTCTCATCGTGCGCATCAGCAACGGCACGCGTAAGCGTCGAACATATCCAGTCGAACGTGACTGTGAATATCACAGATTTGCCAGACTGCGATGACCCGAGCTTCACCATTACTGGCACAGTAGAAGGAGGCGGAACCATTACCTTGCTCCCCAATACGATGTCCGACCGTGTGACATCAGAATTCGTCGTCGCAGACGAGAATGGGAAGTTCGTGCTCACAGCACAGACCGAACCAGGAGTCGACACCGAGTACTTACTGGTGCAAAGAATTCTGACGCCTCTCGCTGTTATCAAGGCGTACGGCCTCAAAAGTGAATGTGAACTCTTCTGAATCCTGAAACGTCAAACCCCGCCATGTCCTCGAACTTCGAGTGCATGACGGGGTTGTTTTCTTTTGACACAGTATATACTAGCGTCGATGACGTCGGCGAAGGTCGGCGACTTTGAGACGAACTGCATGGCGGTCAACCAACTGAGCTGCTTTTTCGAGCTCAACTTGATCTTTCGCACTGTCACGCATCTTGAGCGCACGTTCGAGAGCAGCTTTTGTCTCTGCTTCAACGATATCTTCACCGCTGTCAGCTTCATCGACAAGCACCTTTAGGCTTTCCTGAGAAATCTCAATCACACCGCCAGAAATGGCGAAGTAATCAAGTTTGCTATCAGCATCGCCTTTGGTATAGCGTACTGCAATTGCACCCGGCACTGCGATACTCACCAGTGGCTCGTGCCCAGGGAATACCGCAATCTCGCCATCTGCAGTCGGAAGAATGACTTCATAGACATCGCGATCGACTTTAATTCCGAGGAGAGTTATCAGTTGAAATTTCACGACTGATTAATCCTTTTTCTCCGAAAGAGCACCTGGAGCCATGTAGAACCAGCTTTCAGGCTTGTCGTCGTATTTACCAGCAATGATGTCGGCAGCGTCTTTGACAGTATCTTCAAGCTTAATGTAGACACCTGGGTTACCGGTAAACTGCTCAGCAACGTGGAATGGCTGTGCGAAGAAGCGCTGCAAGCGACGTGCGCGGTTGACTGTCTGCTTTTGTTCATCGGAAAGCTCTTCCATACCAAGAATCGCGATGATATCTTGGAGGTCTTTATACTCCTGAAGCACACGCTGGACTTCACGAGCCACACGGTAGTGCTCTTCACCAACAATTTCTGGGTCAAGGCTCGTACTTGTACTGTCGAGAACATCAACCGCAGGGTAGATACCAATTTCAGTCAGCGCACGGTTCATCACGATCGTTGCGTCGAGGTGGGCGAAGGTTGTCGCCGGTGCTGGATCAGTAAAGTCGTCGGCAGGCACGTAGACGGCTTGTACAGAGGTGATCGAACCGTTTTTCGTCGATGTGATTCGTTCCTGCAGTGCACCCATTTCTTGCTGCAAGTTTGGCTGGTAGCCAGCTGCACTTGGAAGACGACCGAGGAGTGCAGAAACTTCAGCACCGGCTTGCGTATAACGGAAGATGTTGTCAACAAACAAGAGCACGTCTTTGCCTTCGTCACGGAAGCTTTCTGCCATTGCAAGACCCGAAAGGGCGACACGAAGACGCGCTCCAGGTGGCTCGTTCATCTGCCCGAAGACAAGTGAGGTTTTGCCGAGGACGCCGCTTTCTTCAAGCTCTTCGTAAAGATCCTTACCTTCACGAGTACGCTCACCAACACCAGCAAAGACCGAGTTACCACTGTGGTATTCTGCGATATTGTTGATCAACTCCTGGATAAGGACGGTCTTGCCGACACCTGCACCAGCGAAGAGTCCGGCTTTTCCACCCTTCATGAGTGGCGCGATAAGATCAATAACCTTGATGCCCGTCTCAAGGATTTCTGCCGAGTTAGACTGCTCCGTGAGGGCAGGTGGGTCACGGTGAATTGGGGCTTTGAGGCTCCAGCCGTTTTTCGTCGGCGCTGGTTTACCATCGATTGGCTCTCCGACGACATTAAACATACGACCCTGTGTCTCTTCACCGACAGGAACGCTAATCGGCGCACCCGTTGAAGTGACGTCTTGACCACGCTTCACACCATCAGTGCTTGAAAGCGCGATCGTACGAACAGTGTGCTCGTCGAGATGCTGTGCGACCTCTAGTGTAATCGTCTTACCGTCTTGCTCTACATGTAGTGCATCATAAATTGCAGGTAGTTTTGACGCGGTAAATTCCACGTCAATCACAACGCCAACGACTTGGACGATGCAACCGGTATCGGTTTGTATTGCTGTCTTAACCATCATTTTCTCCTTCTTGTGTCATTATTGCGACTGATCCGTATTTTCTTGTATAAAAGCTTGGGTCTTGGTAGACTCTTTGCTCCGTCTGCGCGATGACGCTGAGCTGCCTGTCTAACTCCTGCGCGTCTCTCACTGTCATAGTGGCGCCAAAACTCGTGCGAGGCCGGTCGAGGTAGTCTTCGCCGAGAAGCATCTCGTTGGTCAGCTTCGTCGGCTGACGCTCAACATTAGTCATTAAGCGCCTCCACACCACCACTAATCTCAGCAAGCTCCTGTGTAATCGCATCTTGGCGAGCCTTGTTCATCGCAAGCGTCAGATCGTCAATGAGGTCGTTTGCGTTGTCGGTAGCGTTTTTCATAGCCAGCATACGCATGACATACTCACTCGCGCGGGCGGTCAGAAGTGCGTGATAGACTTGCGCTTCTACGAGGCGATAGGTGACTGCCGCAAGTACTTCTTCAGCGCTTGGCTCAAATGTCGCTTCTTTGATCTCATCAGTGACTTCTGTGACTTCATAGCCAGCAGGGAAAATTCGCTGCATGGTTGCAACTTGGTTCACGCTGCTGATAAATTCCGTAAAGATGATGTCAACTGCATCAACATCACCAGCTTCAAACTTATCTTTGGCCATGTCAACAATCGCACGGAGCTGTGAGCCAGCAGGATCGTCAGGTAGGTCTTGGTAGACTGCGGCAACTTGCGTGTCGCGGATGCGCGCAGCAAAACGATTCGCACGGCGGCCGATGGTAATCGTCTCGTTCTTGACGCCAGCCGCGTCGTCGGCAAGCAGTTGCTTTGCATAGAGCTTCAATACGTTTGCATCATACGCACCCGCAAGCCCTTTGTCGGTTGCAACCACAATCAGTAGGCGAGAGCGAATCGTCTCACGAACTTCAAATAATGGATGATTTTTCGTCACGCCTTGGTTTGCAAGGTGCGTTAAAATTTCATTTGCAGCACGCGTGTATGGAGCAGAGGCCTTTTCAGATTCCTGCGCTTTACGCAGAAGTTTGACCCTCCATGATTAATCCTCAAATCCCTTTGCAACAGTCTTTGCTGTCTTTTCGATAAGCTTCGCATACTTAGAGTCGCTAGAAATCTTCTCATTACCCTTCGTAAGCTCTTGCATATCTTTTTTATGATCCGTCCACAGACGAGTTAGAAGTGCAGTTTGCGCTTCTTTGATCTTGCCCACAGGCACTTTGTCGAAGACACCTTCAGAAACGGCGTGGATACTTGCAACTTGCTCCCACACACCAGCTGGCGTGTATTGGTGCTGCTTCAAGAGCTCAGTCATACGTTGACCACGCTCGATTTGATGCTTGGTTGCTTCGTCAAGGTCACTGCCGAACTGTGCAAAGCTTGCAAGCTCGCGGTACTGACTCAAACCAAGTTTGAGGTGTGAACCGACAGATTTAACTGCTTTAGTCTGCGCATCACCACCAACACGACTGACTGAAAGTCCGGCGCTAATCGCTGGGCGAACGCCTTGGTTAAAGAGGTCAGTTTCAAGGAAGATTTGGCCGTCAGTAATCGAGATGACGTTTGTCGGGATGTAAGCAGAAATGTCACCAGCCTGCGTTTCGATGATTGGAAGCGCGGTGAGTGAACCGGCACCGAGGTCGTCAGAAAGCTTCGCTGAACGCTCAAGAAGGCGTGAGTGAAGATAGAAAACGTCTCCTGGGAACGCCTCGCGTCCTGGTGGACGGCGAAGGAGAAGTGACATCTGGCGGTATGCCACAGCGTGCTTAGTCAGATCGTCGTAGATCATAAGTGCATGCTGTGAGTTGTCTCGGAAGTATTCACCCATGGCAGTTGCTGCATATGGGGCAAGATAGAGAAGTGATGCAGGGTCAGATGGACCAGTTGCAACGATGATCGTTTGATCCATCACGCCTTCTTCTTTGAGTCGCTCGACAAGCCGTGCGATCTTTGAAAGCTTTTGCCCGATTGCGACATAGACATTGATCACGCCAGTCTTCTGGCGACCTTGGTTAATCATGGTATCAATAGCAATAGCTGTCTTACCGGTCTGACGGTCACCGATGATAAGCTCACGCTGACCACGACCGATAGGGAACATTGCATCGATAGCAACAATACCTGTCATCATTGGCTCATGCACGTGTTTACGACCGAGAACGCCAATTGCTTCGCGCTCAACAAGTCCACGGTGCTTCGTTTTGATCGCTGGACCGCCATCGAGTGGATTTCCGAGTGGATCAACCACACGGCCGAGAAGTTCTGGGCCAACTGGGACATCAAGAATCGTGCCTTTAAGGGTTACTTTTGCACCCGCAACGACTTTTTCGTCGCGACCGAGAAGCACCGCACCGATTTCGTCTTCGTTGAGGTTCAAAGCAAACGCTTCGACAACACCGCCGTCGTTTGTTTCGATTTGTAATACTTCGCTGTAGCCTGCGCTACGAAGTCCGTGCACCCAAGCGACACCATCACCAACGCGAGTGACAACGCCGACAGTTTCAAGATCACCAGAGACGTTAAGCTGGGCTATAGCGTCGCGGAGATCTTTGGATAGTTCGGTAACTGATAGTTCTGCCATAGTTTCTCCTTATATCTTACTTGCTTTTAATTGATTGAGTTTATGCCGAAGTGTTGCGTCAAGCTCACGCCCTGGAATAGCCGCTTTGACACCACCGAGAAGTGAACTGTCGGTTGATTCGCGCATATAAATTTGTTTTGCATTGGTTGCGTCGAGAAGATACATTTCGACTGCTTTTCGTGACTCGCTACTGAGCGTCGCTGAACTCGCGATATCGGCGACAAGGACACCGCGATCGGCGAGTGCTGCTTCGATATCTCGAGCAAGCAACTCATACTCGCGAGTACGGCGCGTTTCGACAAGATACGCCGCAAGCTGCGCGCGAATGTCGCGACCCGCAAGCAGTTCGTCTGCATAAAACGCAGCAATCTTACGACGGCTCAAGCGAGTTGCCATGGGCTAGTTAGCCTCCTTGACAGCAGCTGCGATCACCTTGTCATCAACGTTACTCGACATCGTTTTACCAATGACTTTTTCGGTCGCAAGCGCAACAAGCTCGATTGTATCGTTATGAAGTGCTTTTCGAGCAGCAATCACATCTTTTTCGATCTGCTCATGAGCATCGGCGACGATCTTCTCAGACCGCTGCTTCGCTTTTTTGTCACTTGCTTCTACCATAGCCGTCGCTTCGTCTTTTGCGGTCGTCACAATCTCTTTAGCTTCTTTGCGTGCTTCTTTGAGGAGCGCAGCGATATTTTCCTGCGCTGATTCTGCCTTTTCTTCAGCAGCCTGCGCAGCTTTGACACTCTCTTCGATTTTTTCTTGACGATCATCAACCGCCTTGATCAGAACCGGATAAACAAATTTACCCAGCAACACAACCAAGATCAAAAATGCGATCGCCTGCAATACCAACATCGTAATGTCGATACCGAGAGCGCCAAAAATACCACCATCACTGGTGCTTTCTGTTGACGCAAATTGTGTTAATACATATTCCATGTCGGGTATGCGCTTCCTAGAGGAATTTTGCGATGATCGCTACGATGATACCAATGATAGCGAGGGAGTCTGCAAAGACAATCGCTGTAATCATAAGTGTTCGGATGTCGCTTAGTTTTTCTGGGTTACGGCCAAGTGCGTTCAAGGCACCTGCACCAATAAATCCAACACCAATTGCAGCACCGAGTGCAGGTAGGGCGTAGGTCAGTCCAAAAGCTAATTCTTCCATGTTAATATATCTCCTTTTAATTATTATCTAAATTATATCATTCCAGCTGGGCAGCCCGTGTAGGTGTATCAGCAGATGAATGATCGATCGAAGTAGTGTTGTGTGCGGAATCGTCGGATGCATGGTCTCCACCATGAGTCGCAACGGCAAGTGAAGTAAAGATCAGCGTGAGGACAAAGAAGACGTACGCCTGAATAAAGCCGATGAATAGCTCGAATGCCATGAAGAACGGCAAGACAACACTTGAGAAATAGCTTGTGAGTACCGCGATAACGAGCAGCAGTACCTCACCAGCGAATGCATTTCCGAACAATCGAAGGCTGAGTGCAACAAGTCGTGAGAACTCACCGATGAATTCAAGCAAGCCTTCGAAGGCGCCAATTGGGTTCGTAAATGGATTTTTAGCATATCGTCCAATGTTCCCGAAAAATCCGTGACGCTGGACCGCGTACAACTGCGACGCAACAATGGTAATAATCGCAAGTGCAAAGGTAAAGTTAAGGTCTGCCGGAAGCCCACGGAAGAGCGGAGCACCGCCAACAGTAATCGATCCAACACCTGGCAAGATACTTACCCAGTACGTGATCAGGACAGTGAAGAAGATCGTCATTGCAAGCGGGAAGATTTTTCGTGCAAGTTTTTTATCACCAATAATGTCTTCGGTTGATTTCAAGAATCCCTCGAACATCCACTGCACAAGTCCAACAAAGCGATTATATGAGCCTTTTTTGACCTTACCCGCGACATAAAAGAGAATCGCGAGCATCACTACTGCACCAAACGCACCAAGAATCATTGAGTTCGTAACAGCAATTGGGCCGACATGAAAAATAGTCTCAGCAGCGAGGCTAATATGAAGGTCGAGTGCGGCAAAGCTATGTATCATGCTATTTATTTACTTTCTGTAATTGATTACGTACCAAAATTACCGCGAGAATTGTTCCAAGGACAATACCAATAACCGTTAGCCAAGGCTTTGTATCCAGTTTATTATCTAGATACACTCCTGCGATCGTCATTCCTATTGTCGGGATAAACAGCCTCCACGTCGTACCACCGATGTCGCCAAGCAATAAAAGGACCGTCGATTTCTCTGGCGGTGCTGTTGATTCACCCTTGTGGGTTGGCGAGGTGCTCATCTGCATATATAATAACAACTATTAAGGATTTTCACAACCATGCCTCGAAAAAATAATACACCAAAACATATACCATTTCGCCCCACTAGTAGTGAGTTGCAAAAAACTCGCTATGCGACTAAGCGGGAAGCCGAAAATGCAGCCGAGCATCGTATGCTCCTTCATATGAATTTAACGCTGTATGTCTATAAATCACACCTTGACGGCGGCTGGTATTTAACAAGTAAAGAAACCTCCAGCAACGGCTCGTAACTTGTCAAGCGGCGCCGAATAATGTAATATACTTAGTTGGCCCAAACGTCAACAACGAAAGGCTCAGCTTTGACTATATTGGTTTTGCTCGGGTGTGTAATCGTCTGCGTAGGAGGCATTCACATAGCGCTTCAAGTAGTCTTTCGTAGTCCTATGGTCCACGGGTATGCGCATGCGTGCGCAATCATCTGTGTCGGCCTAGGTTTCATGTCGGCTGCATGGTTTTTTAGTAGCGATCCGTTCTTGAAGCTTGGATCTGTGCTTGCATGGACCGCCCTTTGCTTCATCATCCTTGTTGGCTACGATAGTGACAAGAGTGCACAGAAGCGTGCAAAAAGGTTCCAAAAAAAGAAGGTCGAACGACACGCCAAGCGACAGCTTCGTACCTACCAGAACATGTAGCTATCCGTCCGTATTTGCAAGTAAAGAGTCCGCTCCTTGCAGATGCGGACTTTTTACTTTTCAAGTGTAGGTAAATCACGAACAACAAACCATCATCGTCCAGGAAATGCATCGGAGCGTCAATACCGTCACGGGTATATACTA
>JACQGD010000001.1:0-16595 GCA_016199685.1 Candidatus Saccharimonadota bacterium | reverse complement strand
TATAATGAATATTTAGTATACTTAGTATAGTAAATAAGAAGAGGGATATCACATGAGCGATACAGCAAACCCACAAATCACAATCTATAGTACGACATGGTGCGCATTTTGCCATACAGAAATGCAGTGGCTCGACAAACTTGGCATACCTTACGTCGCTAAAGACATTGAAGCTGACAAAGATGCCTATGAAGAATTAATGGGCAAAACGGGCGGCAATTTTCAGGGTGTTCCCGTAACGGACATTGCCGGCGATATCGTTTTGGGATTTGACCGACCAAAGATTCAAAACTCGATCAAAGAACATAACATTGAACCTGTTGCGGCATAGTTAACAGATACCAAAGCACGTTAAAGAGCCACTCCGTTTACGGGGTGGTTTTCTATTTCATACCTCGCTAAAGCAGTTAGTTCTTAACCGATGAAGATACTGTATACAACAAACAATAGTATGAGTACACCTATCAGTATCAAAGGTGCCCTATACGCATACCGATCATCTGTTCGTAAAAAGTAACCAAATAGTCCAAAGACGTACATATTTACCATCCTCTGCGGAAACGATGGCGAGCGCTTATTCAGTTTCGTATGACGTCCCTGATGTATTGAGTCAAATTTAATAGCATGCAGTGCGTGCATGGGCATCTCGGGATGTTTTTTCAAATAAGCTTCTTCGGGAGTAAGCTTTCGTGGAGTATTCGGTTTACCATCGTATGCGACGCTGTACGATGCATTGGCAATATCGGCTTTCTTGTAGCCCTCTGATTGCAGTTGCTTCACCGCATCAACATAAGCGATTCCATCAGCATCAAACGCGATTAGTTTCTCGATTATCTCTTTCTGGTGGCTCATCGCACTATGATACCATATGCCCATTTACACCGTTACCGCCGTAAGGATCACTTACGAGAAATTAATCCGTTAACTATCTCACTAACTTGTTTCCTGAGCCGACGTACAATGAATCATGCGTAACCATAAACAGGAGCCATACTATGGAACACCGATTATCAAGCACTAATGTATCTTTTAGACCAAAAACAACCCTTGTCGCCGCAGCAGTTTTGTCCACTGCTGCTTTTTTGTCGGCGGTATCAATTGGAGTAGGCAGCGCTTCCGCCGCGCCACCAACAAGCTCGCAGGTATCTCAGCAGCAAAGCACATCGTATATCGATCAGCGCTACGCGAGTGATGCAACATTTCGAACAACTTTAGGGGCACCAACAAGCCAAGAACAGGGTAGTGACCAACTTCGTTTTCGCGATTACCAAAACGGACGAGCGTATTGGACACCCGTCTCTGGTGTTCATAGTATCAACGGACAAATTTATCAAAAATATCTCGCATTAGGTGGCCATCAAATTCTTGGCGAACCAACCACCGATGAGACTCAAACGCCTGACGGCGTCGGTCGTTACAATCACTTCCGTGGAACGACAGGCACTGGCACTGCATCGATTTATTGGACAGCAGCTACAGGATCTCAGCTGATTAGCGGACAAGTTCGCGATACATGGGCGTCTAATGGCTGGGAGCGTGGCGCGCTAGGCTACCCGGTCACTTCACAGAAAAAAGCGCCCGATGGCGTCTCGCAATATGTTAATTTCCAGAATGGAACTATCTATCAGTCACCTCAATATGGCACACAGTTCGTTATAGGTGAGATCTACAAAAAGTGGGGAACCCAAGGGTACGATACGGGATTCCTCGGTAAACCAGTCACGAGTGAAGGCACCACACCAAGCGGCGGGAAATTTAATCGCTTCGAAGGCGGTATGATTTATTGGTCACCAGCAACTGGCGCACACTCAATTCAAGGTATTATACTTGAGCACTACCAATCAATGAGCTTTGAACAAAGCTGGCTCGGCTATCCAACGAGCGATGAGTACGATACAGCGGGAGGCAAAGCGAGTAACTTTGAGCACGGATATATCGTGTATAGCTATGCAACGGGAGCGACAACCGTTCACCGTTTCTAAGGAAAAATAGTGACGATTCTATGCAGCCTCCTTTCTTGTAAGGGGGCTGTGTCGTTGTGAAATGAAGTTGATGGTTTTTTGTTACACGAAAGGATGGTCCTTCTTTTATTGGTAAAAGAAGCAAAAGAGTTGTGACAGCTTCCTTCCTCCGGGATCTTTTAGGTCAGTCCATATTGTCACGAGGAAGTTAATCCACATAACGCAGTAAAACTGCGAAGTATACGTTAGTGAATGAAATTCACTAACAACAAAAACAGATAGCATAATCCGTGACAATCTGAACTGACCCGAGGATGACAGAAGCGATAAGACGGAATCACTTGTGAGAACCTGTCAAAATTAAATAAAATCGATATGAATTTTGACCGACCAAAGGGAGTTTTCGAACAACCGTCTTTTCGTTTCTGTTATTCCCGGTGGAGGGAAGCTGTCACTGAGTTTTTGCTTCTTTTTACGAATAAAAAGAAGCAGTAAGTTTTTGAAATAGAAAATAAAAAACGTTATTAGCTTTTAAAACAGTACCTTACTTAGCGCCAACCTGCACAACATCACCGCCAAGCGCCTGACGGAAAAATCCATCATGACTTACGTACAAAATAGCACCGGAATATTTCCCGAGGGCAGTCTCAAGCTCTTCGATCGAAGGAAGATCAAGGTGGTTTGTTGGTTCATCGAGAATCAAGAGCTGTGGCTCGTCGGCAAGCATGCTAATCAACTGGAAACGAGCTTTTTGGCCACCAGAAAGTTTCGCAAGGGGAATATTTGCATCGCCTTCATTAAAAAGATAGTTGCTAAGAAGATTACGAATTTTCGTATCACTAATCGATAAATCTCGAGAAAGATACATTTTTTCAATCGCATCAGCCAGTGGAAGATCGAAATACACCTCCGAGACTTCCTGCTCATAAAAGCCGATTCGCATGTGCTTGTCGAGCGTTATATCACCGCCAAATCTCACAGGCGTGTCATCACCAAGAAGCGCCTTGATAAGCGTCGTCTTACCGGCGCCGTTACGGCCACGGAGCTCCATAGCTTCACCTTCACGAAGGTCAATGTTGATTCCATCGAAGAGAGGAGTCTCACCGTATCCAAGACTGAGACCTTTGACGTTGACGAGCACGTGCTTACTGCGTGACTCATCGCTTTTGATGTTCATGCGGATATTCTTCGCTTTGAACTTGTCGTACTGCGCAGCCGTTTTGTAGTTCAGGCTTGCTGCAGAATCTTTATCGATCCAAAATGTCGGCTTTTCTTTCGCCTGAAGCTCACCGAGCTCTTTTCGCGAGTCTTGCTCGAGGCGTTTAAACTTCTGGATCGTACCTGGGTTACGGGCCTTTTCTTTGAGACGCTGGTAGTCGAGTACCTTCGCTTTGAGGTTAACGATGCGTTTTTCGATCATCTCGAAGTCATTCATCTGTGTGCCGGTGCTGACAGCGTTTTGCTTCAGGTAGGCATCATAATTACCTTTGTAGCTGACACTTTCACCGTCTTTAAGTTCAATGATTCGATCGACTTCATTAAGCACGTCGCGGTCGTGTGTAATCACGAGCATCGCTTCGCGCGCCGTCTTCATCCAGTTGACGTATTGCTCTTTGGCGACGTAGTCCATGTGGTTAGTTGGTTCGTCGACGAGTGCAAGGTGAGCGTCAGAGTGCATAATTTTTACCACCTCGACAAGTCGCTTCTGTCCGCCAGAAAGCGTCGAGAACTTGCGATGTGCAATACCACTCAGCTGGAAGTTATCGAGTTCGCGTTCGATCTGCTCTTCGATTTGGTAAAAGCCTTTGTCGTCAAATCGCTGCAACGCATTGGTGTATTCATCGATCATTTTCATGTCATCGCCCATCGTCTCAGGGTATGTTTCCATGATATGCGAGAGGGCAGTGTACTCTGGAAGTCCTTGCAGCACATACTGAAGGACGGTCGTATCGCCCATGTCATGATGTTCCTGTGCCGTCGAGACAACGACTGTTCCACGCTTGAAAATGATGTCGCCACTAAAATCTTTATCAACTCCAGCAACAATGCCGAAAAGCGTCGACTTACCAACGCCGTTACGACCGATCACGCCGACCTTTTCGCCGTCATCAATAGAAAATTTAATCCCATGCATTAAGAGCTTGGGGCCGAAAGATTTTTCGGTCACAGTAATATCGGCGATCATATCTGTTAAGTATAGCACATATATTGACTTATTGCCTATAGTTGTTATAATAATTATGTCCGTTCATCTCTAGTAGGAGGCATACGATGTTCGAAAGCACATGGGGCACAATCATGGTGATCCTTGTTCTTGCGTATTTTGCAAACTTTTTTCTCGCTGTCAAACAGATAGCGCCGAAGATGAAAGGCGTGAGCGGCGGACCGGGTGCAGGCATGGGGTTTGCATTCATAGCGATGCCAGGTGTCTTACTGCTCGCCGGTTTGCAAGTACTATTCGTCTGGATTTTCGCAAGTCTTGGCGTGTCAGGTCCTCTCGGACAATTCATGGCCGTCATCTGCGGAACAATTTTGGGACTTATAGCCATCCCGCCACTCCAGCAGAAGACACTTCTTCTCTGACCAATTTACGCCGCCGAAAAGGTCGCCGAAGTAGAGCAATCGCTCCTTCGCACCGCTTCGGCGGCCTTTTTTGTGCAAAGTATATAGTACGATAGTGCAAAATTGACATATACACTAAACTATTGCAATATAGATATATGGAACAAGGCGATTTTGAGCGGCGACGAAGAGAGCAAATGATCGAGAACGGTGATATAATTGCACCGCTTGATCTCACGATCTCGGATAAAATTGAACTTATCCTCACGTCAATTGATAAGATTATTCATCCGCAAGCGCAGAGTGACGAAACTCCTTATAATATTTTGATTCGCCAGTATGTCGAAAAACTTCGCGAAGAGGGAAAGTCGGACGAAGAAATTTATGACACACTTACCACTGAAAACCTCCCGCGTCATCCTGCGCTCTCAGCAGAGCTTGGTCGTCAACTTGGTCGTCGCGGCGTTGCTTCGATCAATTTGCTTCGTCCGCGCCCGGACGCAGAGTTTGATCAGTAATTTGGTATACTAGAATCATGAATCCAACCCATCATACGACAGTCGCACTCGGAGTAAAAATCCATTATTGGGAATACCATACCGATAAGCCACAGACCCTCGTACTCATCCATGGGTTCCGTGGCACCCACCATGGACTTGCTAAAATTGCCGAACAACTGAGCGACTACCATTTGATCGTTCCGGACCTTCCAGGATTTGGCGCAAGTGAACCTTTTACCGACAGGCCTCACATGCTTGAACACTACGTGCAAGCAGTCGGTGAACTTATCGATACGCTTACCACCGATACACCGATCATTGTCGGGCACTCATTTGGCAGTATCATTGCGAGTCACCTCGTCGCAGACCGACCAGATATAGCAGAGAAGCTTATTTTGATCAATCCAATCGGAGCACCCGCATTGCAAGGCCCTCGCGGAGTCATGACACGACTTGCAATTGGCTACTACTGGCTTGGGCGGAAACTTCCAGCTCGTGCCGCCAAAGGCTGGCTCGCAGCACCACCAATAGTCAAAATTATGAGTGTAACAATGGCAAAAACGAAAGATAAAGAAATTCTCCGGTATGTTCATGATCAACATAAGCAACACTTCAGTACATTTGCATCCCCGCAAGTTGTCGCCGAGTCATTTCGAACATCTGTCGAAAACGACGTGTCTCACGTTGCCTCGAGAATTTCGCTCCCGACATTGCTTATTGCCGGAGATAAAGATGACATCACAGCCATAGCAAAGCAACATGAACTTAACGCGGCGATTCCAACCAGTGAACTCCACGTTATTTCAAACGTGGGACACTTGATTCACTATGAAACTCCTAGAGAAGCCGCTGAGGCAATACAGGTGTTTTTGTCGCGATAACTTGCGTATAAATTTCTTCGAACCGTTCCAGTGTGTAGGTGATGTCGTGCCGTTTAGCAATTTCGAGACTGCCTTTTGCATATTTCTTTTGTAGTTTTTTATCACTCAAAATACGATCGATCGCTTCGGCAATTTCATCGACATTATCTTTTTCGCAGAGAATTCCGTTCACACCATCTTCGCAGAGTTCGCGTAGTGCGCCAGCATCGACAGCGACTGCAGGCTTACCGCTCGCCATTGCTTCGAGAAGCGCTATACATTGAAGTTCGGCAGGAGAGGGGACGCAAAATAATGTTCCAACCTTATGCAGCTCCACAATTTCATCATCAGACACACGGCCAGTAAAGGTAACCCGGTCATCAAGCTTCATTTTAAATACGACATTACGAAGGTGCTCGGCATCGGTTCCATCACCGACAATGAGAAGATGTCGATCTTCTTGCATGATTTTGGCAAATGCCTTTATGAGAATTGGCACGTGTTTTTCAGCGTCAAGACGACCGATATACGTAATGATGTCTTTATCTTTTGGAAGATTAAATGTTTCGTAAATCTCTTCGCTCGGCTTTGTCGGGCGGAATCGACTCAAGTCAATACCGTTACTCACAGGTTCGATCGGCACCGACACTCGGTCTTCACCAAACATATTGATCGCTGAGCGCGTAGGCAAAGTAATGTAGTCAACCTTCGAATGAAACCGTACACCGTGCTCAACAAGCAGGTACTGGAGTGGTTTTGAGATAGGAGCGAGAAGACGAATATTGTCCATGAGGTTCTCTGGCATTGCATGATTCGTTGCAACCATTGGAATACTGTACTTCAATGCGTAGGTACGCACGGCAAGCCCGAGGAACATCGCCATCTGAATATGAATAACGTCTGGCTGGAATTCACGAATAATTTTGCGGACTTCCATCTGCGATGTAGGTGAGATCTTGAAATTTTGATAGAACGGAAACGGTACCGACATTGTTCGTTTGATAAGGTAGTTTCCGTCATATTCTTCGTAACTTTTTCCTGTTTGGCTTGGTGCGATTACCAAGACTTCGTGTCCTCGATCACTGAGGCCTTTGGCGAGATTTCGACTAAACGTCGCAACACCGTTAATAGTAGGCCAGTGCAGATCGGCTGCAATGAGTATTTTCATATTGTCTTATTATACCATGAGGAGCTATGTGTGGAAAGTGCTTGTATTTCCCGGACTCCCCAGCAAACAGAGTAATAGTGGAGTGAAAAAGACAGCATTGCGGTGGACAAGCGCACCCGTATGGTACAATCGAAACAGATTATGAAGCTATTTTTTGATGCTCGCTACATCCGCACGGATTTCCACGATGGCATTAGTCGCTACAGCGCTGAGCTTGGATCTGCGCTTGTGCAATTCACCCCTGTCACATTTCTTATTTGCGATAATGCACAGAAAAAGTTTCTCCCACCAAACGCTGAAACGCTTTTGATCCATAAGCCAACCTCGAACAAAGAGCCTTTTACCTCACTGATTCTCAACCGACATAATCCTGATGTCGTGTTTAGCCCTATGCAAACGATGGGCACTGCTGGTCGCAAGTTCAAACTTATCTTGACGCTTCACGATATGATTTATTACCGTCACCGTACGCCACCACATGCGCTCAATCAGGTAATTCGTCTCGGTTGGCGCGCATATCATATGACGTATATCCCGCAGCGCCTCACACTCAACTCAGCCGATCTCGTGGCAACAGTCAGCCAAACAAGCAAACAAGATTTCGAAAAAGCCAAGCTTACGAAGCGGCCAGTCATCGTGGTGCCTAACGCTCCGCAAAATTTACGACAATACCTTGATAGAGACGTGAAGGTAACTAAGTCACCAAAAAACCTTGTTTATATGGGCTCATTTATGCGCTACAAAAACGTCGAAGCGCTGATTGCAGGCATGGAATACCTTCCTGGTCGAACCCTTCACTTACTCAGTCGTATTTCGCCTGCGCGTAAGGCTGAACTACAAAAATGTATCCCGAAACATGCCGAGGTAGTGTTTCATGGGGGAGTCAGCGATGAAGAATATGCGAAGATCTTGGCAAATGATGCAGCTATGGTCAGTGCCAGTCGCGACGAAGGCTACGGTCTTCCACTTGCCGAAGCCTTGGCACTCGGCGTCCCAGCCGTTGTGAGTGACCTCCCGATATTCCACGAAGTAGCAGGTGACGGAGCGCTCTACTTTGGAGCCAATAAGCCTCGTGAATTTGCCGATCGAGTAAAGGAACTTGATTCTACGGAGACAATAAAAAAGCTCACCATTACAGGCAAGCAACACATCGGTCAATTCGCTTGGGAAAAATCAGCGAAGACATTACTTTCAGAAATCAAATCTCTTTAAATTAAGACGAGCTCGCTTCTGTCGTGCAATCAATGCACTTCAGAAGCGAGCTCTTTGTCTTACCTTGTTGCTGCCCGTCCACT
Source organism: Candidatus Saccharimonadota bacterium (assembly GCA_016199685.1). Classification (GTDB taxonomy): domain Bacteria; phylum Patescibacteriota; class Saccharimonadia; order Saccharimonadales; family Saccharimonadaceae; genus JACQGD01. The sequence continues at coordinate 8,249 of JACQGD010000001.1, read as the reverse complement.
GAGCCATGTTCCCTTGTAGACCACTTCAGGTCGAGATGTGGCTCGCTCTGGCTTGGCGAAAACAATGATGAGCGCTGCTGCCACGTAGAAGATACTGATTGGTACCCACCACGTCTCTGTAACCTGTTCGGTCAGCTGAATGAGCATGGCGAGCAGGAAGATGCCGAAGCACCAACCATGGAACACATCGACCCGCTCCGCGTAGACGGGAGTGAGCTTCTGCTTCGGGATTTCGATCAGCACCGAGCCGATGATGACACCGATCAGAATGATCCACCAGATCGGTCTGATCTGAAAAGCCAACCCGATGATGACACCGGCGAACATGAGCGAATCGCCCAAGTTGTCGAAGTCGTGCGAGTTCTTTCGGTAGGCATGCTCCTTCGGAGGCCAGCGCCTAGCGGCGGGGCCATCGAGGGCGTCACTGAGGATCGCGACGATGAACAGAACGGTCGCTGCCGTCCACTGATCCGTCCAGATGAGGAGGAACAGCGGGATGGCCGCGAAAATGCGGAAAAAGGTAAGAGCATCGGCGATGTAGTATCGCATCGTCGCTCCTTTCTTAATAGGGTAGAGCTGATGGATAAAACCGATGATTATATTATAGCACTTTTATAAAAATAAGTCAATAACTATCGTGGTGCGTCGTAGCGAGGTGTTACCTCGTGGCGTGTCATAACAAATTGCCACAGCTGCAAGTTGCGCGTGCGGAAGCCTGCCGCAAACATGAGCAAATAGTATTCCCACATACGATAAAACCGCTCATCATAGGAATCTTTAATCTTTGGATAGCTCTTAACGAAGTTTTTATGCCATGCCATCAACGTCTTATCGTAGTCTGGACCGAAGTTCTGAATATCCTCGACCACAAAATATTTTTGCGCTGGTGTCACTACTTCTGGAATTGTCGGTATCACACCGCCAGGGAAGATATACTTGTCGATCCACTTCGCTTCGCTTGGATTATAGGTCTGGTTACTTCCAATGGTATGATGGAGCATCATCCCGCCGGGTTTGAGCAGTGCGTTGCAAGATTCAAAGAATGTCTGGTAGTTTTTAACTCCAACGTGTTCAAGCATGCCAATCGAGACGATGCGGTCAAACGAACCGGTCATGTGACGATAATCTTTTTGCAGAATCGTCACATTGAGGCCTTTAGTGCGCTCTTTTGCTTTTTTCACTTGTTCAATAGCAGGCGAGATACCTGTTACTTTTACCCCATACTTCGTTGCGGCAAATTCGGCAAAACCACCCCAGCCACAGCCGATATCGAGCAAGGTCATGCCCTTTTTTAGTTGGAGTTTACGGCAAATCAGATCAAGTTTGTTTTCCTGAGCTTGGTCGAGCGTTTTCGCACCTTTCCAGTAGCCACAGCTGTAGATCATGCGCTTATCAAGCATTAATTCGTAGAGATCATTGCCTATGTTGTAGTGATGCTCGGCATTCTTTTTGGCTTTTTTGACTGATTGGCGGTTAGAGAATGAAGCAGATACGACGCTTTTTGCGCCACTTGCGATGATGGCAGGGCTCAATTTGACCTGCGACGCCAAATCAGCACTCAATATTCGGGTAATAAATGCATCGGGCTGCGGACTATCCCACCATCCATCCATATACGATTCACCGAGCCCAAGCTCACGGTCACGCAGTACGCGGCCATAGACAGCAGGGTTATTGATGGTGACATCTTGAGGTCGGGTGCCTCCGAGTTTTATGTCAGCATGTTGGAATAATTCTTCAACAGTTTTTTCAAGTTTAGTCATACTAACTACTATACAACAGCTGTGATTACGCTGAAATAGTTGTTCCTACTTGTTCGCCCGCAATTGCGCGGGCAATGTTATCTTCTTCAAGTAATTTAAGGACAATGATCGACTGACTGTGATCGGCAGCGAGTGCGATTGCAGCTTTATCCATCACCTTGATGTCAGGTTGCTCGACAGCTTGTTGCAATGAAAGCGTCTCATACCGCTGCGCATCGTCGAACTTTGCTGGGTCTTTGTCGTACACACCGTCGACTTTTGTTGCTTTCAAGATCACGTCGCAGTCCATCTCGAGCGCAAGACTCACAGCTGCCGTGTCAGTCGTCAGATATGGTCGTCCGATACCGCCCGCAACGATCACAACGCGTCCTTTTTCGAGGTGGGAGAGTGCCCGACGATGGGTGAATTGGTCGGCTACTTGGTCGGCTTTAATATTTGTCAGTGCTCGAGCGGCGAGACCGCTTTCATTGAACACATCAGCGAGTGCGAGCGCATTCATGACAGTCGCGAGCATTCCAACATTATCCGCGGTGACACGTCGCACGCCGCCGCCAGCAAGCTGTGCACCTCGAGCGTAATTGCCACCGCCGACCATGACAACGACTTCACTGCCAGCAGTAACCGCTTTTTTGATCTCACCAGCTATCCACGCAGCTCGTTGCGCGTCAAAACCGCCATCATATTTACCTTGTAATTGTTCCCCTGAAAGCTTGAGTAAGATACGTGTATACATATTTTAAGTATAGCAAAACTATACTGCATTATAACTATAAGAGGTGAGCAATGGGGACATGGTGGCGCTTAGAAAGATGGTACTGCAACCATATAGCGCCAAGTCCCACAAACCCAGCAATGAGTCCGATGAGTGAGATCGATATCTTCAACCAGATCAAGCTAGGAACAACCATGAGAAGTAGTGCAAAGAACATGAGACCGATGGCAAGAATAAAATATTTTGTCTTGAGGAGGTTTTCGGCGGTCACTTTCTTATGAAATATACCGACAACACGCCGGACGATGCGAGATAAAATTCGCGAGGCAACATACGAAAACGCCCAAAATACGATAAGCGCTAAAATGCTAAGCAAAAAGGTAAAGAACGGCGACTCGCTCGACGAGGCAGCAGCGGCAGTGTTCGTATCGAGTGGAAGCGTGATAGCTCGTTGCGCTTCCTCGGTAATTGCAACGACATCACCACTCGATGGAGTCAGCAAAACGACGCATGTCAGCACGAGCAACCATACGAGCGAGCTGCCTATATAGCCGATGACGCCAAAGAAGTTTGTACTAAATGAGTGGACGTATTTTTTTGAAGTTTTTGATTTTGCTACCATGGTTATGCTTATTTTATATCGCAACTCTGCGGGACGCAATGTTAAAATAAAGAGATATGAGTCACGCACCAATTCTCTATAGTCAAACAAGCGGCCATGGCGAGGTTATCGTACTACTGCACGGGTACCTTTCATCGTCACATTACTTCAAGCATATCGCCGCACAGCTTCAATCGACACACAAAGTGATCAGCATCGATCTTTTAGGATTCGGGAAATCACCAAAACCTCGCGGCGATTACACCTATCAGGATCAGATCAACGCACTGTCAGCGACACTACAAGCACTCAAAGTCACATCGCCATTTACACTCCTTGGCCATTCGATGGGCGCACTCATAGCACTCCGCTACGCTGTCGACTATGGCGACTCAATTTCTCGACTACTCCTGTTTAATCCGCCACTTTTTACTCATACAAATCAAATGATCGAATCCCACAAAGCAACCGGTCGACACTACCGAGCATTTTTGTATTCTCCTGCACGAAATGGCTATTGGAAAGCATTGAAATTGGTGCCTCACAATATCTCAAAAAAACGACCGGCAATCAATTTCACCGATACACTTCGTATGTCGAAACATGCCCGTGAAGGTTCATATAAACACATCCTTGGTGGATCAGAATTCTTTAGTGATTTACGTAAAACAACCATGCCAGTACTTCTTGTGAATGGTCGCTATGACAGGGCAGTCTATGCCGAAAATCTTGCAGTCAAAGAACTTCCATCTAACGTACGGCTCGAAATCGTCGAGACAGGGCACCATACACTTGTAAAAAACGTGACACTTGGCGAGCAACTTATTCAAGACTTTGTAGAGCGTCAATAGTACCGTACCCGCGCAACACTCTTTTTCCAACGTTTCATCTGTTATACTAAGACAATCATGGGACAAAAAAAGAAAGCCAAGTCACCAAATACAGCCGTTCTCAACCGAAGGGCTCGCTTCGACTACGAACTTGGTGAAGACTTGGTTGTTGGACTCAGTCTTACCGGACCGGAAGTACGGGCCGCTCGTGACAGCCACGTGCAGTTAAAGGGTTCATTTGTGACGATTCGAAACAACGAGCTCTGGCTCAATAACGCCAGCTTTAGCCTCAAACTCCAGCAACGCGGTCAGCCTGAGGCTCGAACGATCGACACGGAGCCACGGAAGCTCCTTGCTAGTCGCAAGCAAATAGATAATCTCGCCGTACACAAAAAAGATGGTATGACAATCGTCCCGACAAAACTTCTCACAACGGGGCGGTACATAAAGCTCGTGATTGCGCTTGGTAAGGGAAAGAAGAACTACGACAAACGTGAGACATTGAAGCGCCGCGATCAATCCCGCGAAGCAGCACAAGCGATCAAACACCTCTAAATAAGGGAAAACCCGCCACAACGTTGTGGCGGGAAAGCATTTCCACGCGGAAGGCCTACACCTTGATGAGCTGGCGCGATATCTCCGTACGAGTCGTGATGTTCTCGAAGTACTTGATGACCGCGATATTGTCGCGGTCGATCGTGACCTGGAAGACCGGAGTGAAGAACGTGATGCGTCTCGTTTCCGACTTACTTCGAGTCCGCTTGTAGGCGCCTTTCAGGCGATCCCAGACTCGCACGTCAACATTCGGCGGAAGCGAAATTGACACTCCCGTCCTCTCATCGCTGGTCAACCGCAGCCCATCCCCAAGTGTGAAATTGGAGGCAGTATCGGCAGTTGCCAGGAGAACCTTCTCGATGCTCGAGATCGATTCGCTAGAGAGTTCCATGCGGAAGTCAGATGGCATGTACGAGCCTTTCACTTGAATGAATGCTTACTTTTTTATTATACTACATAAATACAAAATAGTCAATGTATATTGCATGGTATAATTAATGATAATGAAAATTTACTCATGGAACGTCAATGGTATCCGCGCCGTCGCAAATAAAGGCGCGCTCGATGAATTTATCAAAACAGAAAACCCTGATATTGTGTGTTTTCAAGAAACAAAAGCACACGAAGCTCAGCTCGATCTTGATTTTCCTGAATACAATAAATTTTGGAGCAGCGCCGAGAAAAAAGGCTATAGTGGAACGGCTATCTGGAGCAAAGTTGATCCGCTCAACGTTTACTACGGACTCCCTGACGAGCTTGTGGAAGAATACGGCCTCGAATCAGATAAATATGGTGATGTCACCGGTGAAGGTCGCGTCATTACTGCCGAGTTTGACGATTTTTACGTTGTGAGCGTTTACACACCAAATAGCAAAGGCGACCTCTCGCGGCTCGCACTTCGTCACGAACGATGGGACCCTGCGTTTCTTGCCTACGTCAAACGTCGTGCTGAGAAAAAACCGGTTATCTTTTGTGGAGACCTCAACGTCGCTCACCAAGAAATTGACCTTGCAAATCCAAAACCAAACGTCGGAAAGCACGGCTTTACCAACGAAGAGCGCGCGGGCTTCGATAAGATTCTCGAAGCAGGATTTACCGACACATTTCGCGCAGCATACCCAGACAAAACCGAAGCGTATAGCTGGTGGACACACTGGGCAAACGCACGCGCACGAAATATCGGATGGCGTATCGACTACGTCATGGCCTCTCCCGAGATTGCAGATAAAATTAAAAATCCTCAGATTCATCCAAAAGTCATGGGCTCAGATCACTGTCCCGTCAGCGTCGAAGTGTAGTACTATAGCACCATGAGATTGGTAGTATGAAATTTACAAAGTGGGCTTTATTCATTGCCATTATCGCTGCAGGATATGTGTATATTAGCAGCACTTTGTCTCCGTCGATCCGAATAGAAAGCAACAATACCGAGATAGCCAATTCGGGGAAAATTGATTTTCTCGTCACCATCACCAATTACTCGCCACTCACGAAGTACGTGTACTTTTCGTCGGAAGACACGTCCGTCGATCTCCTTGTCGATACGACCGAAAAGCCTTCCATTATCCCAAAAGAAGGTGCTTTATCGAGCGTTACAATCAAACCATTTTCGGTACTTCATGCCACTCGTACTATCACCTTTACTGAAGTTGTCGGAAGCGACGCATCTCCTCCGACACGGCTGCAATCTCAAGAGAACGAACTTGGCGTTCTAAGTGGTAAACATACCGTACAGGCAACTTGGGGCGGCTACACGTCCGGCAGTGTATCGTTTGGTGTGCTCTAAATAAATCGTATCTCTACCTCACAGCTCACGGTATCCTCATTAAAAAGGAGCCCATGCTAGAATGGGTGTAATGGACACACACTCGTACTGGAAAAAACAACTCGATGCAAAGCCGCTATTTCCCGATGTCGAGTGGAACAAGCCTGAGCAAAAATCGCAGGCAGGCAAACTTGGTATTATTGGCGGTAATAAACTCGGTTTCGTAGCGGTAGGCGACAGCTATGGTATCGCACTCGATGCGGGTGTCGGGAGTGTACGCGTACTCCTGCCCGACGTACTGCGCAAAACCATACCAGCGATCATTACCGACGCACATTTCGCACCGACAAACCCATCAGGCGGACTCTCAAAAGAGGCGAGTAGTGATATGCATGCCCTTGGTCAATGGGCGAATGGCATATTGCTTATCGGCGACGCTGGTCGCAACAGCGAAACAGCAATTTTGTATGATGACTTTATCAAGGATTACACAGGGCAGCTAACAATTACTCGCGACGCATTTGATCTTTTTAAACAGACGCTAGATGTGGTGGTTGAGCGCGAGAATACGCTACTGGTAGTGTCTTTTTCTCAGCTTCAGACACTATTTAAAAACGTCTACTATCCGAAAATTCTGACCTTTAGCATGCAGCTTCAGCAACTCGTCGAAGCGCTCCATAAATTTACGATAACCTATCCTGTAACTATCGTGTCGTTTCACCAGGAGCAGCTCATCGTCGCCGCGAGCGGACAAGTCGTCACCACACCATGGGGGAATCCAATGGCTATATGGAAGGGGAGTGTTGCAACACGTGCTGCTGCGTATCTTCTCTGGACACCGTCGAAACCACTTGAGGCGATCAGTACGAGCATCGTCAGCTAAGTTGTACTAATGACCATAAAGTGTTAAAATATTTAAACTATGACACTTGAGTATCGCAATCCAGCTTCAATTCCAGCTACGGAAGTTCATCTGAATGATGAGCGAAGTATGGCATATCTTAGTAGAAAAATAGCCAAGAATGCACTATTGCGATCAACATCACAAATCGATAGCGCGGTATCGCGTCTCCACGCAACATTTCCTATTGAAGCTGACGCGGATCAATTTGCATCTGATAGCCTTGTTTTACGCGCTCAGCTAGACCAGGTTGAGGCACAGCTTGATACTAAGCCAAAGATGTTCATAAACATAACGGATTATTTCAGGTTAGCTAGTGTTCACGATTTTGCTGTAGAAGCAGCGGCAATAGAGGCAGCTTTTTCCTCGACACGTGAGATAGAGTTACGAGAAACACTTAGCAATGGCATTGCCGGTAAAAGTGTTGCGCGCGTTGAACAGGCGCTCCATCTCTACGACAACTCACTTAATCCATTCAGGAAAGCTAACCTACGTGGAGTCATTGCTGAACAACTTGCTTTGACGCTCAGTAACTTTTCGGATGATCCAAATATAATCGCACTGCCGGGTACAGTTCGTAATGACCTCCTTGAAAAAACCGACATGCGTATTTATCATTTCAAAAATGAAGAGGGGCATGTTACACCAGTACAGATCAAATCCGGCAAAGCGAGGGATTCCCCATCAAATGGATTTACGATCAATAAAGATATGATGGGGTACTACACGGATCAATTCCCAGAACTCGACCCTAAGCAAGATTTTCAGCTTGCGCGTACATTCGTGAAGTTAATGAGTGGTGAAGGCTTGAATGAAAGTGAAAACACTCTCCTTGAAACGTCTGTATCTCACTTTGAAACAGAACTTCACATAAGACTTGCGTACTCGGCAGGCAAGAAAGTCTAATTTTTTAACCACTGGTACCGCGGACCGGACTTGAACCGGTACGAGCTAATGCTCACAAGATTTTGAGTCTGGCGTGTCTACCAATTCCACCACCGCGGCACGAGTTGTTAAAAAATGTGCATTTAACGAGTCATACGTTCGAGAATACGCGGCGTGTCTACGCATAATTTTGCGCTTCACGCAGCCACCTCGGGCACGAGTTGTTAAAAAATAACG
>JACQGD010000048.1 GCA_016199685.1 Candidatus Saccharimonadota bacterium | reverse complement strand
ATCAGAGTAATTTGTTTTAAGTGACGGGAACTCGTTAGATACAAGATTCTTCTCACTTTCAGAGAGATGAGGTAATAGGTTTTCGTATGCACCATCTCGCCACTCTTCTAATTTTGGTCCGTATGAATTAATTCTAATTGCAGTATCAAGAGTCGTAAAGTATTCAGAGCTAGCTGCCTCTAGTTCAGTTTGAGTGAGTTCTACTGTTTCGGGTATGGGTACAGCTTGTTGATCCAAGATGCCTTGATCTTGACCGTCGATACTCAAGGAAGTTTCTTGAGTTGGATTTTTTGGCTCAGGTGTGTCGGACATGGCTTTAATACCGAATATGCCACCCGCGACAGCGAGTGTAGTAAAGGTTGTTGCACCTAGTTTCTTGCCAAAAGTCCAAAACTCATCCTTTTTAGGTTGTGCTTGTATCTCCTGAGTTGGTTGCTGGCTAGGAAGATCAGATGCATTTTCTCGAAAGCGAGCAGCCTGACCGCGTAGATTTGGCACTACATCCGGAATGTCGTTTGGATCTACCCATCCCTTTTCAACAGCTTCCTGAAGGCTTGTATTACTATAGTCCATAGCTGTAATGTGGTCGGGATGAGAAGGCCTATCGCTCTGATAAGATTCGTTATTGGTTGATGAAGGAACTTGGGTATCACGTTCATGTCGTGGCATACGCTTGGTCCTTTTGTTGAAAGCAACAAATTAAGTTATATCAAGTTACTATATAATTATACACTATTTTTGTAAAGTTTGCAAGGAAATAAGGCTAAAATACTCTTGAAAATCAAAAAATCCTATGGTTTACAAGGATTGCCATAAGCTTTTTATCTATTTGTTTGCTGCTGGTCGGAGAAATTTGTCGAGGAAATCAAGCGATGGCTTAACAAATGCTTCGTTGTAATCGAGGTGATTTTCGCCACCAACGGTGACTGGTGATGCAACTCCTGGAAGTGTGATGACATCTGATGGAACGCCCATACCGCGAAGTTTGTCACGCATTTGGTAAAGCTGACCTGGATCGATGAGTATGTCTGTTTCAAATCCTGCGAGGAATGTCGGCGGAGTTAACGGGCTTGCAAATAATGCCGGAGACGCCGAGTTGAAGTTATCGATACACTCAAGGTACTTCTTTGAGGTTAGCTGACGAACATTTTGCTCACTTGGAGCACTTCCTTCGCCCTCTCCACTAATACCGCTTGAGAGCGATGATGCTGCTGTGCCAGTGCGCTGTGCACGTTCGGCAAGTGTTAATACCTCCGTCACCGCACCTAATGTATCGCCATTGACGAACGAATCGATACTATTGTTTCCGAGGCCACCTTCGTTCGGTATGTTGCCCTCGCCACCATTAAGCATGTCGATTGCATTCATGACGCCATTAAGGTCAGTTGGTACACATGTTGAATGATCCATTCCGATAGCAAATGCTTGGGGAGATTTAAAGATTGCGGTATATGCATTAGTTGGTGCTGACCATCCGACTGCGGCTGCTGCGCCTGATTTTCCAGTTCCTGCTGCACGCATCGCGAGGCTACCGCCTGCACTATCACCCCACACAGCAATCTTACTAGGATCGACACCGTACATGGCTGCATTATCTCGAACGTGTTTTATAGCACGAAGTACATCTTCAAGTTGATAATATACTCCACTTGACAACTTTGTCACCGACGCCGTCGTCAACATGCCATCCACCACCGTTGAAGAATATAATTGCAGGTTTCCCCGTTCCTTCTGTGCGACTTACTCGTATATCTTGGTATTTATTGTTACCATTAACGTACTTGCCGTAGACGTTATCAGGTTTTGGGTCTTCTTTTACTTCTGATTTTGTATCGGTATTTTTCTCTTGAGAATTACTAATTTTATCGATAACGTCTTTGACCGTATCGAGACCGGAAGTGTTATTTGAATTGTTAGTTGTCGGTGTCTCGACAGGCTCAGGTGTGTCCCCGCCACTTCCCACTTCGGCTGCTTTGCGAGCTGATTTTTGGCAGATATCAACGTGTGCCTGATCATGAGTGATGAGGTAGTCGCTACAGTCAGCGCCTTTCCAGCCATCTTTACATGCATAATTATTACTTGTTTCTGTAAATTGTTTACAGAAACTTTCGACCGTGACTTTTTCGGCCGCATTAGTTGGTTGCGTCAATACTAAAGCAGAGGTGAAGATTGCAATAAAAAGTAAAACTGCGACGTAGAATGTTCTTTTTTGGAGAAAAGTTGTTTTTGACATCTGTTGTTTGTATTGCATTTTCATATTATATGACTAGAATACACCAGCTAGCAGATAAGGACAAGCGTTATGTTCCCGTTTGCTACCGCTTATGGTAGTATAAATGCATACAGTGATAATAGATAAGGAAAGCTCCTAAATGGTAAAGAAAAACACACGCAAAAAAGCTGCTCATGTTGACTCAAAGCGAACGCAACGTATCATTTTGGGAGCAGTTGCAGTCGCAGCTATTGGTGCAATTGCCGTCATGGTTATCGTTATCCCATCGAAGACAAACCCTCAAGGTGGCGTTGGTGCGAATGGATTTAGCGTTTTTGAGAAGCGTGGCGCTGACCTTGGTGTCGCGAACGTAACAAGTAAGAATGTTGTTGCTGATGCACTTGGCAAGAATGCCAAAAATGTTGCTGATGTTGAGAAGTCAGGCGTCATTAGCATCAACGGCAATGTTGGCCAAACGGCAACATATGGTTTTACGCTTACAAATAATGAAAAAGCAACGATCGATGTCGATGTCTTGCAGTATAAAAGCAAAGAAGCGTACGATGCAGACGGCGTATTCAAGAGTACAGGACTTGCAGGAACTATTGATGGCCGTGAAGTGCGATACCTTCCAGCTGTCTCAATTGGTAAGGAGCGTATCTATGCCCTTCTCGTTACTAAAGATCTAAAGTCATATAAGTTTGCAATGGCGCAGCCGAACACGAAAGTACAGATCAAGGAATACTTAGCACAGGATATTCTAAAGGCAATTATCGACAAGTCTAATTTATAGTTTCTCGATTTGTAAAAGTACAATTAAATACCTACGCGTTCAGCGTAGGTATTTATGTAGTAATAACCGTTAGGATGCTGAAAGATATTGGATATCATTGCTTGTATAGAAACTATCGGTGTACGCGCCTGCCCTATCCGCCTCTGTGCAGTCAAGTGACCCTGCAAATGAGCCATCGACAGAGCACGCCATTGTGTAGGCTCTAAAGTTTTGAAGCATTTTGCTGTCATCAAGGCATTTTTTGCCCGTATACCAATCTTGATCGGCTTTCGCTCCTTCAGTCACGCCAACATACGACGCAGTCTGCTTTAACTCATACTCACTCCCGAGGCCCTTCACCTGGCTTCCGTTAGAGAAAGTATCAAGCCGCCGCTTTTCTTTTTCCTCAGCACTCAATTCTTCTCTTCGGACATCAAGGGCGCTTCTTCCCCATGGATCTTCGCGATTAACGCAGTAGGTTAAGTATTTTTCGTACTCGCTGTTTTTTGTTGCTTCGCCTGTTTTCTTGTCGATAAACGGTTTGTTGCTAGCGCCCTGTGCTTCGCTCAGCATACGTTGGACCTCGGCTGGATCTTGAGGTTCAGCAGTGTCAGTTTTGCCAAGTCGTTGCTGAAGGTCTTGTATTTTGTCTCTTGATTCTTCGGGATGTTCTTTTAGCATGTAGTCCAGTACATCATTTATATTAGCGTCCATCTCTGCTTTCCCTAGACTGTAGCGTACATTGCAACCCATATCGGCTTCGATACCAATGCTTTTATACTCTGCATCTGGACACTGCAAGCGACTTGTATCGAGTGGTGCGGGTTGAAGGTTATAGATAGCACCGACTCTTGAAGTTGTTTTAGATATGGACGATGGGATGACTGCGAGGACGTTTGCGATGGCTCCAAGCGCATCAGAACTTGTCGTCGAGCTAGCTGGGTTGACGGAGCGAACAAGCGATCCAAGGAATGAATAACTATTGTATATGTCAAATGGTGCTCTCGCTGCTTCGTATCGAGCAAGGCTTTCGTACTCTTTGTCGTCTTCGGTTTTTTGCGCGAGATATTCTTCGAGGCTACTGTGTGTTGCGGGTTGCATCCCACGTGACATCGCCATGTCGCCTAAGATGATTCCTGTACCAGCAAAAATTGCATCACTTGCCGCTACCCCTTTTGTCTTACTCGTAAAGTCTCGAGCAACTGTCGTTGCCCATGAACTGACTGCGGAGTTAAATAGATTTGCGACGAGCGGCATGACAATCGTCGATGTGGCGCTTGCAGTTGGGTTCATTTGCCATATACCCTGTGGCGGCATTGGACAGATTCGGGTCGATGCAGAGGCAATTCCACCAAGTGCACCCGCGAGCGGTGCAAGAAGTGGTGCTGCGCCGGCCGCTCCTGTAAGCGCAGGACACGATCCTGGCTTGAGTGCGCTCTTGCTCTGCCCTGTTTGTCCATTGAGGCAATAGGCTACCGGATCAGATGAAAGATCTGCGGGCGGTGCAGATAAGTTTCCGGGGTTGTTTGCGATGCCTTTTGTTGCTGTTGCGGTGAGCATGATCTGAAGAGATGGAACTGCAAGCGCACCGATTGCATCAAATGCATCAGCATAATATTTCATACCGTTTTGAGATTTTTCAACAGGTTCACGGAGTACGATATGGCGATACATTGATGCGTCGGTTGCATTTGCGCCGTTATAGCCACCATCGCTACTCCATGCCAGTTTTCCCGACAGAACGTTTGCAGGAATTTCCTTAGATAATCCAGCTTTTATTTGATCAGCAGCTTTGAGATATTGCATTGCGAAGCGAGCAATCGTCACTTCTTTTGCTTTTTTTGTGGCGTTATAGACGACTTTACCTTGTGTGTAAAATCCACATTGTGCGTTTGTGTACGAATGAGCTTGCTTAGCAATATCTGTTGCGGTGTCAGAAAATGCAGTTTGCGCTTTTTGGCTCGCAAGCGTTTTAAGGCTAAAGGCACCTCTTCCACTTCTATCAATTTTCTCTTCGCCTCCTTGCATCGATGCGTCAAACGATTCATCGACTTCCTTTGCACTTGAACCAGAAACGGACGCAATCTTATCAAGATCGAATTGTGTTTTGATGCGTTGCTTGTATCGTACATCCATAAAGAAACTCGAGCGTGGATTCCATACGGAGTTTGCCAAGTGTCGCAGATCATCGTTCGACGAGGCGATCTTTGCATATTGCTCACCACTTGATGCAGATCCAGCTCCGTCTGGAAATGCGATTGAATTTACTTTCCAGCGACTCTCTGGTTTATTGTTCGAAGGGTCGTTGTCGTCGAGATTATCTTCCTCGATCTTCTGACCGTTTATTTTAAAGCCATGTTTTTGGAAGGTAAGAACTTGTGCTCTACTCATCGTCGTGAGCTTACATTTTATTGTGTCCGGATCACCGCAATCAGCTTTACCGAGCTTATAATCAATCATCTTGACTGTGTATTTACTTAGTGCAGTTGTGGCATCGGCAAGATCGTTTGTGAACAAATCTTTTACATTTACTAAGATGAGGTTTGGTGCGAAGACGGAACTATACCAGAGGCCAGCGAGCAGTACGATGAGTACAAAAACAAACGATGACTTATTGCGTATATTGCCTCGAAGTCGTGAGCGAATTGCTTGTGATCTCTTTTCGGACGAATTTGTCGTTGTCTTCCAGTGACCGATTGCAGTTTTCTCCTGCGATCTGACATCTTCCGATTGCTCGGATTTCTTTACTGCTTCTTGCTCTTTATTTCGAAGATTTCCAGTTTGAGAATTAAACTTTTTATCGTAAGCATCGTCGCCAATATTGCTCGGTGTTTGCTCTTCGCCAGGTGTTGCCATTATTGAACATCCTTATGATCCTTAGCATCTTCATCGGCCTTTTTCTGCTGAGCTTGTATCTCCTTGAGTTCTTCAAGTTTATCTGAAGCACCATCAAGATCACTTTGAGCTTCAAATAAGTATTTGTTTGCACGCTCTTTTGCTTTGCTTTGGATTTCAGTTGATGGCAAGTGAACCATACCTGCGTCGGGTGCTGCTCCTGCATTACTTTTTAGGAATGTCGATGCGTCGACCTGAACAGGGACGGCGATGATATTTTGAGATTGTGCCGCTGGTTGGCTTGATGTAGCTCCGGCGCTATTTGCTGAGTAGTTATTTGTCGGTGCCATAGGCTGCGCTGTTTGGCCAGGCTGGCTTTGACCGCCGCTGCTACTTCCGCCCGAACCGCCATCTGATTTTTTGTCACCCATCGCTCGAGTTTTATTGAGATTATTAAAGATATCTTTTGCGGTTTTCTTTTTATCGTCACCATTATTCTTATTTTTTGCATCAGCATCGGCCGCTGCAGTAACGGCACCTTTTAGTTCTGCGGCTTCGGCGCCTGCTGGAGTCTGCAATTTCGATGCAATTTCAGCTGCTTTTTGTCCAGCAGTTTCGGGATTAGTTGCTGCACCTGGAGTTTCGGCCGGTGCATCACCCCCGCCGGTACCGTTATTTCCGACTGCTCTATCGAACAACGACGGTGTTTTT
>JACQGD010000047.1 GCA_016199685.1 Candidatus Saccharimonadota bacterium | reverse complement strand
GCCGTCTGACTTATTTTGATTCGCGCTACCGTCGACGGCCAAAAGCTCAAGCGGGTCATTGGCAAGTGCCTGGCGCTGCTCAAAGGTCAGGAGCTGTGCCCCCTTCTGCCACGAGTCACTGAGTGCAACAACATGATCGATCTGTACATCATCGCTCGTATCCGCTCCTCGTTTAAAGGCAATGATCTGGGCAGTATAAGGATCATTGAGCGCCCCAGACTGTACTTTGCAGTCCTGCGAAATCTCCACATTCGTTAGATCACGATTGAGTATGATGTTACGCGTGTCGCATCCGTTTTGTTTTGTCCAGCCGTCCCCAAACGCAGTTCGAGTATACCCAGTCTTTGGTGCCCGCCCCTTTATAGGAAGTGTCGCCAGAACCTCAGAAGCTGCACCAACGGCAGGAGTACCTACCATAGGCTCCTCCGAAGCTATCTGCGTTTGCCACATATCCTGTGATACGCCAATCCCACCGAGAAGTATGACAATACTAATCAAGCTGACAATAAATCGTCTTGTACGGTGAACATTTCTCATAGGTCTAGTATACTAGTAATATGCATACAGTTACTCGACTCACAGATTTTTTTACGCCAATCAACTATGAATTGTCTCTCGACCTCGACCGACTTAGTCGAACATTCTCTGGAATAGTCACGATTCACGGAACTGTAGCCGACACCGCAAATGAAGTCAAACTCCATGCAAAAGACCTCGTAATCGAGACGGCACTTATCGATGGTCAGATTGCTGAATGGAAAACAGGTGATAACGATGAAATCTCAATTACAAAAGATGGGGTAAATGCAGGCGATCATACGATTGTTATAAGGTTCTCGGGCACCATAACCGATGCAATGCATGGGCTTTACCCTTGCTACTATGAGCATGCCGGCATCAAAAAGGAATTACTGGCAACACAATTTGAAAGCCACCATGCGCGCGAGGTATTTCCTTGTATCGACGAACCTGCTGCAAAAGCGACATTTGACGTCACACTTACTACTGAAGACGACGTGACTGTACTTGGCAACATGCCCGTTACCTACCGAGATACTGACGGAAAGCGGATGGTGACCAAGTTTGAAACGAGTCCACGGATGAGCACCTATCTTCTTGCCTTTGTTGTTGGTGAACTTCAAAGTAAATCTGCAAAGACAAAAGATGGCGTAGAAGTGAACATTTGGGCAACTCCCGCTCAACCCGCAGCTAGCCTTGAATATCCACTAGACATAGCCGTACGATCAATCGAATTTTATAATGACTATTTTGGCACAGCATATCCTCTCCCAAAATCAGACCATGTCGCACTACCCGACTTCTCATCAGGTGCAATGGAAAATTGGGGGCTGATTACGTACCGTGAAATAGCCCTGCTCGCCGATCCAGAAACGACAAGTATTTCATCGAGGCAATACATTGCTACCGTGATAGCTCATGAACTTGCTCACCAATGGTTTGGTAATCTCGTTACCATGGAATGGTGGAACGACCTCTGGCTTAATGAGAGCTTCGCCACGCTTATGGAGTATCTCGCTATCGATGCGCTCCATCCCGAATGGAATATTTGGCTTGACTTTGTCACGAACGAATCAGTTATCGCACTTAGGCGCGATGCGATCGATGGTGTACAGTCCGTCCAGGTCGATGTTAATCATCCCGATGAAATTAGTACGCTCTTCGACGGTGCAATCGTCTATGCCAAGGGTGGGCGCCTGTTGAGAATGATTCAAAACTACATTGGATCTGAAGCATTTCAAACAGGACTCAAAGCATACTTCGAACAGCATGCATATAAAAATACTGTCGGCAACGACCTATGGGAAGCGCTCGAAAAAGCAAGTGGTAAACCGGTAGCCTCAATCATGAATACTTGGATCTCACAGCCAGGCTTCCCAGTGGTAACACTTACCCGTAACGACACCGAAGTAACGCTGACTCAAGAACAATTCTTCGTAGGTCCCCACGCTGAATCAACCCGACATTGGCCTATTCCACTCAACGCACAGCCGTCTTCGCTCCCAGAGCTTTTCGACACCAACACAATTACGGTCACTGCCGATACATCAGTACAGCTAAATATTGGTGACACCGCGCACTTTATCACGCAGTACGATAGCGCGTCACTGTCCGAGCTGACACAGCGAGTTGCCGATATGTCACTCAGTATTACAAGTCGAGCTCAACTACTCGACGAAGCGACACTTCTTGCCCGAGGAGGCAAACAATCAAGCGATACGCTCATTCCACTCATTCTTGCCTATAAGAACGAGATGGCCGAGCCTGTATGGGGAATAGTAGCGATGGCGCTAGCGGAACTTCGAAAGTTTGTCGAAGATAATAAAGACGCTGAAATAAAACTTCGCGGTGCAGCAGGTGCTCTTGTACACGAACAATACCAGCGTCTTGGCTGGAGCCCAACTGAGCATGAGTCAGAAGAAGATACGAAGCTTCGAAGTACCGTTATCGGTCTTACACTTTATGGCGAGAACGAGGCAGCAATCGCAAAAGCTAAGGAGATCTATGAGTCTACGCCACTCGACAACCTCGACCCAGAGCTCCGACCACTCATAATTAGCTCAGTTGCTCGGTATGGCGACGCAAAGATTGTCGACGATCTTCTTGATGCATATGTGAACACACAGTCAGGAGAGCTTCGTCAGGACATATGCGTTGGCATCACAAGTACTCGCATCCCAGAGAAGATAGACCAGCTACTCGACGCGATCAAAGATCCGAAGATTGTTCGTCCACAAGATGCAGCGAGATGGTTTGTTTACCTCATACGTGGACGCGATAGCAAGACTCAGGCCTGGGAATGGATTCGTGATAACTGGCAGTGGATCATTGATACATTTGGCGGCGACAAGAGCTACGATGACTATCCTCGCTACGCAGCGAGTGCACTAACGACACGTGAGCAGCTGCAGGAATACAAAGACTTCTTTAGACCAATGAAAGACATTCCAGCACTTACTCGTGCTATCGCGATTGGAATCAGCGAGATCGAAGGTCGAGTTGAGTTGATCGAGCGCGACAAAGAAGCCGTCCAAAAAGCGTTAATTGAATACTAGTACTGCGCGGAGAGTACAAGGTAACCGTACATTGACATTAATATATTAAAGTGTTAATATATTAATATGAAAAAGACCATTGATGCAATGAAACCCTTTGGTGACTATGGAGTAGAAACTCGGGTCCCTGTCTATGAGCCTCCAGAAGGACACCATCCTATGGGGGGATGCTTGCCCTTAGAATTCTCACAACTTGAGCTTATTGCCGACATTGACGAAATGCGACAACCTCTCATTGTTCGCGTAGGCAGTACAGCACTTCAAGTTACTAAAAATCAGCGCAATCAAACGATTACTACAGAGCAACACCACCTTCCTTATACTGGATTATACGAAATGCCAAATACATTTGATGAATTATACATTACTAATCTAGGTAACTATTCAGAGGTCCATAGTACCGCACCAACATATTCTACCTCTGATCGAATAGAGCATCGAAAAAATATAATACAAGTCGGTAGGGACTGGCACGATCATAATCAAATTTTTCAGAAAGGCCGTCTATACATTCCAGACAATTATGTCAGTCGACAACATGCACTTATAGGTCTAACAGATAGAGCCATGCGAGTAAGGTCCGGGAAAGTTTTTGCGCTAGACCTCGCAAGTACGAACGGCACGAGCGTGATCGTACATGAAATGGATGCTGATAAAATTGCCGTTACGAATCCTTTTGAAGAGAATCCATTCAGCTAGTACCAGCGAAGAAGCCTCCGACTTCAGGCTCCGAAAGCGTGCATAACCTTACGATAATTCGATGTATTCTTCCACGTCTGGTGAGTTGCCAGTCATGGAAATAACGGCTAGGAGAAGGTTTGTGTTGGTAATTTTATTCGTTTGCACATACAGTTTGGCGGCAAAATTCATCTGATTGAGCTTCTTTCGTGTAATTGCAGCCAGCCCGCCACCTTGATTGGCCTGCTTCCGATACTTTACTTCGGTAAAATACAACGTGTCACCCTTTATCGAAACGATATCAATCTCACAGTATTTTGTTTTCCAGTTGCGCTCAAGGACCTCGTGCCCTAGACGCACTAAATGATTTGCCGCTTCATCCTCGGCTCGATCGCCGATCTTTTTTGTCGTCTCGCCTGTAGATGAAGCGGTTGAAAGAGTTGTTGTAAGATCAATTTTTGTTGACGTTACACTCTTATATTTCTGGAGTGGAGCAAACGACAAACGGTGAAGCGGCGTCACGCCATACTTCTCTATCGCTGCCCGATGTACCGCCGTACCATAGCCAACATGCGAGGCAAACTTATACCCCTCATAGAGTTCATCCTGTGCTACCATGTACGTATCGCGGGCTACCTTCGCGATGATCGAGGCCGCACTCACGCTCGGTATCAGGAGGTCAGCTTTTTTCATCGTCGTCACATACTCACCTTTATTTGTATCTGCCAGGAAATTAATCGTGCCGTCTATGATGATCTCGTGATACGCTACTGTAACCTGTTCGACCGCTCTGCGCGTTGCAAGTCGTAAAGCTGCAGACAGCCCAATCTCATCTATCTCAGTAGCACTCACCCATCCAAGCCCATACGCAGCAGCCTGCTCACGAATAAGCACATCCAGCTCATCTCGTCGTTTTTTCGAAAGTTTCTTACTATCCGTCAATCCGTCAATCTGCGCTCCGCCTAGTACTACAGCGCCGATAACAAGTGGTCCTGCCCATGGCCCTCGCCCAACTTCATCAATCCCAAGAATCATAGTACTATTGTATAGTATTGCTATTATCATTCTATCGTTGTACAGTATTCTTAGCTTAGTGGATGTTTCGTCAATCGGGAGGAATAAAATGTCACAATGGGATCCAGAATGGCAAGTCAATGACCTCGAACGCTTGATTCGTAACTACAACGAGAAAGCTGCGACGGGTGGATCGGAAAGTATGCTCGAGAAAAATCTCAAACGAATTCAGTATCGAGCAAACGAGATCAGAAAAAGACCTCAGTCGAAGGATGCAAATACTCAGCGCGAAGCTCTGATGAAAGCGTTTCGTGCGCAGCACAGCATGGCGTAAACAGTACTAACTATATACCTCCGAGTGACCCAGCGTCACTCGGAGGTTAGTTATTTGACTGCCAGGTGTGATGTATTAGGATTTGAATTACCGTACAAATACCACTATACTTACCCTATCCGTACCTACAACCAGAGGATGGCCATGACCGTGATCTTGCGAGGCGCAGCAATTGCAGATGTCTCAGATAAGGCGATAATTGCGCTCTCAGCTACGGGAAATGCGCGACATGTCACGATCGACCCCGTACGACACAGGATCGAGTTCAGAG
>JACQGD010000056.1 GCA_016199685.1 Candidatus Saccharimonadota bacterium | reverse complement strand
TGTCGACAATTTTCTTTGGGACTGCGCTCATAATCACCGTAAGGACCGTGTCATTTCTCTCGATAATTTCGTAATCGACGTAAAGAAGGGAGAGTGGTAAGGGGATGTACTGGCCAACCTCAATTGCAACAGCGTCTTTGAGTGTATTTTCAGCACTTAGAGGTACTGTGAATGTGCGTGAAAATGTACGGGAAGTAGGGATACCGAGTACTACCTGTTCGCTCGCTAACTCGCCGACAAGCTTTTTATCGAGGAGCGTTTTAAGGTTATCAGAGAGATAAGTATCATCTTCTTCGAAAGCTTTTTTGATGCGCAGTGGGTCAAGATCAAGGTTGCCATAGCCGAGGACAGCTTGTCGTTTTAGGTCAATCGACATGACTTTCATGTCAGTGCTGCTGATGTCGAGTCCGATTATTGGTTTGTCTGTGTATAATAATTTTTTCATGATGCCCACATGTATTGAGGTTAGTATAGCACGCTATTTTGCTTATGGCTATATATATTATCCCTTGATATTTTGCGCAAGACTCGCGATAGGACCCATGACACTCGCTGCAACAAGTCCGACGACTGTTCCCATGATGACAATCATCACAGGCTCGATAATTGAGCTAAGGCTTGCGATGGCGGTATCAACTTCTTCTTCGTAAAAGTCTGCTACCTTAAGAAGTACGACATCGGTTTGTCCAGTCTCCTCTCCAACCGCAAGCATCTGCGAGACAATAGGTGGAAAGAGGCCATCACTTTCAAGTACGCGTGAAAGCTGTTCACCATTTTTCACTTTATCTACCGCATCGAGAAGTGCTTTTTCATAGACAACGTTGCCGAGCGCGTGTGCAGTGACGGTGAGGGTTTCGATGATAGACACGCCAGCCCCGTTAAGAGATGAAAACGTACGTGCAAATCGTGCGATAATGACCTTCTTGATAACTCCATTGACTGCTGGAACTTTCAGGACAATGTGATGCAGCTGCTTCTTGCCTGGAGGTGTTTTGATGTATCGAAGAAGTGCATAGACACCACCGACAAACCCCGGAATAACGATAAACCAGTAGCTAATCATGAAGCCACTAAGCCCAAGCATGATTTCTGTGATAAGTGGAAGCTTTGCATCAGGCCCGCCAAGGTCTGTGAGGATTTTGCCGATCTGTGGAATGACAAATAGCATGAGTCCGAAGAAGGCTAAAACTGTGATGACGACGAGGACCATAGGATATGTCATCGCACCCTTTACCTTTTTACGAATAGTCGCATTCTTTTCTTGTTGCAGCGCAAGACGTTTGAGGATCTCATCAAGAATACCTGCAGTTTCACCTGCACGCACCATGTTAACGTATACGTCACTAAATACGTTCGGGTGTTTTGCGAGTGAATCGCCGAGCGGTGCGCCACCCTCAACATCTTTAATAACGGCGACTAGCACGGCTTTGAGGGCTGGACTTTCAGAGTGCTGCTCGAGAGAACTAAGTGAGCGAAGTAATGGAACGCCTGCACCAACCATTGCACTGAGCTGGCGAGTGAAGATGACGAGGTCATCAGACTTAACTTTACTTGCAAAGAATCCAATGCTCATCCCTTTCTTGCCGGTGTCGAGATTGACACTTAATGCTCGTAAGTTCTGTTTCTTCAGGGCTTCGATGACCCCTGCTTCGTCGCTCGCGTCCATTAATCCAGAGGTTGTCTTGTTGAGATCGGAGGTGGCGGTATATTTGTATTTTGGCATATGAATTATTCCTTTGTTACTCTCAGTACTTCTTCAATTGTCGTTTCACCGCGTAGCGCTTTTACGAGTCCATCGGTTTGCATTGTTATCATGCCTTCATTGATCGCCTGGGCTTGAATCTGGTTGGCAGTCGCGTTTCCTATGATAAGCTTTTGAACGGTTAGCGTATTGTCGAGTACTTCATAGATACCAACGCGTCCTTTGAACCCATCGTGTTTTCCAGCCGCATCATCACTTGCGCCAGGCTTATAGAGTGTTTTAATTCCAGTCTCTGTCGTACTAAGGGGCGTGTCCCCGCCGACACCCGCCGCAGCTGCCTGCTTTTCGAGTTCGTGAATATACTTAAAGTCCTGTCCATCATGGAGGTTAAACAGATGGATAATCGCATCGGTTTCTTCCTGAGTTGGCGTGTATGATTGACGATGCTCACGTTCGATGCGACGTACGAGACGCTGTCCGACAACTGCACGAACGGTACTTGCGATCAAGAACGGCTCAATGTCCATATCGAGAAGACGCGGCAAGCAGGTGGCGGCGTTGTTTGTGTGGAGCGTACTAAATACGAGGTGTCCCGTAAGCGCTGCCTGTACGCCCAGGTTTGCAGTCTCGCCGTCGCGAATCTCTCCAACCATGATAATATTTGGATCTTGACGGAGGAGGGCTCGGAGTCCAGCTGCGAATGTCATACCTGCCTTGGCATTAGTTTGCGTTTGATTAACTCCCGGTATTTTGTACTCGACTGGATCTTCGATTGTCGAGATGTTGACATCTGGTTGATTAAGACCCGAAAGAATACTAAAGAGGCTTGTAGATTTACCTGATCCGGTCGGTCCGGTAACGAGCACCATGCCGTGGGGCTCGCTAATTGCTTCGGTAACAACATTGAGGGAGTGGCCCCAATATCCGAGGCTATCGAGAGCAACAGCTTGGTTAGACTCATCAAGAATACGCATGACGATCTTTTCGCCGTCACTAATTGGGAGTGTGCTGACGCGCAGTGCGTATTGTTTGCCGGCAACCTTCACCTTGAACCTACCATCTTGTGGAACGCGACGTTCGTCAATTTTAAGATTTGAAAGGATCTTTATGCGACTAATAAGCGCTGCATGCACGTTTCGAGGAAGGCGGTTCACTTCTTTAAGGACGCCATCAATTCGATATCGAATTTGGACATACTCTTCACGCGGTTCGATATGAATATCACTCGCGCTTGAGCGAATGGCGTATTCGAGGAGTAGGTTAATCGTCTGGGCAATCGGTGAATCTTCGGCAACGTCTTCGTCACTAACATTCTCGTTTGCAGTATTATCTTCACGTTGAATATCAATAACGTCGTTAAGTTCTTTGTCGACATCTCCGCGATAATTTTCGAGTGCTGCGGTAATATTCTCTCGAGGAGAAATGTAGATTCGAGTGTTCTCGCCAATTTGTTTTTCGATAAAATCGACTGCCTGAACGTCATCAGGATCATCCATGGCGAGATGTTGAAGGCCATCTTGGTCGATTTGGAATAAGACAGCATTATACTGCCTTGCGATATGCTCCGGAATTTTCTCAAGAATATCTGAAGGGATATCGCTTGGATTGATCTCTATATACGGTATATCGGCGTATTCAGCAAACAGCTTTGTCAGCGATTTCTCATCAATAATCTCATTTTGAATGACGAGGTCTTGCATTGGGCGTCTCGAACGAGCACTCTCTTCCTTAAGAGCTGTGAGCTGCTCACCTGTGATATGGTCACCTTGTGTCAGAAGCTTTTCGATTGTGCCGTCAGATATACGCATAGTACTTATGGTTGATTATAATTGACGTATCTAAAAAGTGCTAGTGGTTTTTAGGGCGATGCAATACGCTTTTTATCTTAAAAATGGTATACTATACATTCATGACACATATCTCAAGTGAGCAAACGATGAAAGCCTTCGGGCAGCATATTGGATCGCTGCTCCATGGAGGGGAAGTGATTGAGCTTGTTGGGGATGTTGGCGCAGGTAAGACAACGTTTGTCAAAGGTCTGGCTCTAGGTCTTGATATTGATGAGGACATTCAAAGCCCGAGCTTTACGATCAGTAGAACGTATGACGCACGAGACGATCTTCGCTTGGTTCATTATGATTTTTATCGACTTGATGATGCAGGTATTATGAAGGCAGAATTGCAGGAATCAGTGAATGATACGGGCGTTGTGACGGTGATCGAATGGGCAGATATTGCATCGGATGTCCTGCCGAATTCTCGACTAACGCTCCAGATTATACCGACGAGTGAAACTGAAAGAGAAGTTACCGTCAGCCCGGTCGGTGATCGAGCGGAGATTATTGCAGGGACGCTCGTATGATCATACTGCTTGATACGTCAACTTCAGAATGTCGCCTCGGTATAGTAGGCAATGAGAGTAGTGTTGTTTGGCATACGTGGCAAGCCAACCGTGAGCTTGCCAAAGGTTTATTGGCATATATTAATGACACGCTTCAGGAGCAATCATCATCAATTTCCG
Organism: Candidatus Saccharimonadota bacterium; assembly: GCA_016199685.1. Classification (GTDB taxonomy): domain Bacteria; phylum Patescibacteriota; class Saccharimonadia; order Saccharimonadales; family Saccharimonadaceae; genus JACQGD01. The sequence goes on along the minus strand of JACQGD010000056.1, from coordinate 2,070 downwards.
ACATCTCAGGTATCGGAGTTTTTAAAGGCCCGGGCAGCTTTACTGGACTACGTATCGGTTTAACAGTTGCAAACACGCTTGCAGATGGGCTCGCTATTCCGATCGTAGGAACGAGCAGTGATGAATGGGCGGAGAAGGCATTGAAACAGTTGCAAGACGGAAAGAACGAGAAGATCATACTTCCCGACTATGGCTCCGAGGCACATATCACAAAACCACGTAAATAACTTGCGCTCTGCTTTGCTCGCGCGCTACAATAGAAATAGCTTAATTTAAAGCTTTTTTGTTTACTTCAATTTTGATATATTCTGCCACCTCCTGATAATTTGCTAGATACGACATCTTTTACTTGAGCTCGTAGGTTCGGCGGAGAAAGGATTACATATGATAGAGGGTATTGTTGCCGCTATAGTTGGGGCTATTTTTGGCGTCGGGGGAACATTTGTTTATGAGAAACAGCGTGCGAGTAGTGGAAAGCGAAAAGCCGAACAAGCGCTTGCAAAGGCGCAGACAAAAGCGAGTGAAATTGTTTTAAAGGCGAAGGACGAAGTCTTGCAGCTTGAGAACGATCGACGTAAAGAGTGGAAGCGAACTGAGAATCGTCTTGCTGATCGTGAAGTCTCGCTCGATAAAAAACTCGATGAAATTGATAAGCGCGGAGAACGTCTTCGTGGACAAGAAGACGAAGTCGAGAAACTTAAAGATGAAATTCGCGGTATACGAACAAAGCAGCAAGAGAAATTAGAAAAGATCGCGAAACTGACAAAGAGCGATGCGGCAGATAAACTTATGCAAATGACTGAGCGAGATATTAAGGATGACCTTATTGGTCTTGTCGCGAAACTCCAAAAGGATGCATCTGATGACGCGGAAGAGCGCGCTCAGATGGTTATCCTCACAGCCATGGAGCGCATGAGTAGCGAAGTCACCGCTGAGCGAACAGTGACGGCGATCAAGCTTACAGATGACGAGATGAAAGGTCGAATCATCGGAAAAGAAGGGCGTAATATTCAGTCACTCCAGCGCGCAACTGGTGTTGATATTCTTGTCGACGACACTCCGGGTATGATCGTACTTTCGAGTTTCGATCCAGTACGACGTCAAGTTGCGCGATTCGCGCTCGAAGCGCTCATGAAAGATGGACGTATCCATCCGGGTCGTATCGAGGAAGTCGTTGCGAAGGCCGAGAAGCAAATCGAGAAAGAAGTGATTAGGGCAGGCGAAGATGCGGCGCGTGAGGTTGGCGTCACGGGAATTCCTCGAGAAATGCTTCATCTTCTCGGTGAGCTAAAATTTCGTACAAGCTACGGTCAGAATGTTTTGATGCACAGTACAGAAATGGCACATCTTGCGGGACTTATTGCTGAAGAGATTGGTGCCGACGTTCGAACGGCAAAGATTGCAACGCTTCTCCATGACGTAGGCAAGGCAGTGACGCATAAAATGGAGGGTAAACATCATCATATTGGAGCTGAGCTTGCACGTAAATACGGTATGAAAGAAAATATCGTTCATGCTATCGAAGCTCATCATGATGATATCGAAGCCACGACACCTGAGGCGATTGTCGTACGCGTATGTGATGCACTATCGGCCGCTCGTCCAGGAGCGCGAAACATTAGTGCAGAAAACTTTGTTGAGCGAATGCGTGATCTTGAAAACGTGGCGATGAGTTTTGATGGTATCGATAAGGCGTACGCAATTTCAGCCGGCCGTGAGATTCGAGTCATAGTGAGTCCAAAGCATGTCGATGATCTTAGTGCGATTAAGCTTGCACGTGACATTGCAAATAAAATCGAAAGTACAATGCAGTACCCGGGAACAATTAAAGTAAATGTTGTTCGTGAAACGCGGGCGGTGGAGTTTGCAAAGTAATGACCAGATACACGCTTGAATCATCTCGAGAATGGTATAACAATCTTCCGGGCAAGCGGGCGAGTGCGGCAATGGTGATTCGCTATGATGGTAAAATTCTCATGGTGAAGGACGATTATAAGCCTGCAATGACATTTCCAGGCGGGAACATCGATCCCAACGAATCAGCTAAAGTCGCCGCAATTCGTGAAACGG